>JAPLKA010000083.1 GCA_026388315.1 Pseudomonadota bacterium
GCGAGGAAGCTTGGTCTTTTGCATATGCAAAAGTTCCGAAGCCGAACGCGAGCGATTGAAGCCGCAGGAGCGGAATGAGCGTGTTTGAGAGGGATGGTCCGACACCTATATGATTCTAATGATAAATCCGGGTTTAAATTTGTTCATAGAGTTGATATGGTAACAGGTGTATTCTGAATGGAACGTTGGTCGGAGGAGGGAACCGAAATGAAATGTATCAATATCCATCATGTGGGCATGTGGGTAGATAACATCGATGAAGTAATCTCTTTTTTCACTGATATAATGGGATTTCGTTTGCTGACGCGCGGGCCGCGTGGCAGTATCGGACCGGGGGAGCGAGCCCTCATTCATGCCGGCGATCAGCAGGTGCTGGAACTGCTGACGGAACCGAATGTCTTGCCACGTCCCGATTTCCCTGTTCACCCGATAGGCCATGTGGTGGGGATTCCCCATATATGCTTGAGGGTAACGGACGTACCGGCTTGGCGACAGAAGCTTCAAGCGCACGGATATGCTGTTTCGGAACAATTTCCCGAAGCAGGTTTTGCGCATACCGAGTCGGGTTTGCTCCGGTTAATCTTTTTTGTCGGCCCAAGAGGAATAGGGTTTGAATTATTCGAATTTGAGGAGGAATATCCCCTGCCCTGCTGAAAGAAAATGTATTCCACAAAAAAAGCTTTTACCGCTTCACAGTCAGCCGATTATGTTGTATTATATATGGCTTTGGCTGCAAGTCCGGCATAAATACAATCAGGAGTAAAAAATGGTAAAACCGGCGTTAAGAGTAGAAAAAATTCCACCTTACTTATTTGCAAGAATCGATAAAAAGAAGGCAGAGGCGCGAAGCAAAGGCATCGACCTCATAGATTTTGGCATTGGCGATCCCGATATCCCTACCCCGAAAAACATCATTGAAAAAATGAAACAGGCCGTTGAAGACCCGAAGAATCACCGCTATCCAAGCTATGAAGGGATGCTTGAGTTCAGACAGGCAGTTGCAGACTGGTACAAGAAAAGATTCGATGTGAATCTCGACGCGAAAGATGAGGTCTTAACCCTGATCGGCTCAAAAGAAGGAATTGCCCATATGCCGTGGGCTTATATTGAAAGCGGGGACATAGCCCTTATTCCATCTCCGGGATATCCTGTATATAAGATTATGACACTGCTTACGGGCGGTATCCCCTACATCATGCCTCTCAGGGAGGAGAATGGCTTTTTGCCCGTATTTGATGAGATTCCGGAAGATATTCTGCATAAAGCAAAAATCATGTTCATAAATTACCCGAACAACCCTACAGGCGCACACGCCGGTGATGACTTCTACAAAAAGGTCATTAAGATTGCAAGAAAGTACGATATTCTTATCTGTCATGATGCGGCATACAGTGAAATTGCTTACGACGGATATAAACCAAGAAGTATCCTTGAGTTTGATAAAGACAAACAATTCTCTGTCGAATTCCACTCCTTATCAAAGACTTACTGTATGACAGGCTGGAGAATCGGTTTTGCGGTGGGCAATAAGGATGCCATATTCAACCTCGGAAAATTAAAAACTAATATTGATTCCGGTGTGTTCCAGGCTATTCAGTATGCAGGCATTGAAGCTCTGACCGGCAGTCAGGATTCTGTTGAAGAAATCAAGAAAACGTTTCAGCGCCGGAGGGATCTGGTTGTGGATGGTCTGAAGTCGGTTGGCATCAATGTAGCAAAACCGCTTGCAACATTCTATATATGGGCAAAAGTTCCCGAAGGTTATACATCGGCTGATTTCTGTGAAAAACTCATCGGGGAGACGGGAATAGTGGTAACGCCGGGCAGCGGATTTGGCGATGAAGGTGAAGGTTATTTCAGGATTTCCATAACGATAAATGAGGAACGGATAAAGGAAGCAGTGAAGAGGCTGAAAGCCCTGAAATTCTGATCTATTTCCCCCCTACAACTATTTCCGGTATTCTCAGGGTAGGCTGTGCATCTGAAACGGGAACGCCCTGCCCGTCTTTACCACAGGTTCCAATACCGAAACCCAGGTCGTTTCCTACCATATCAATCCCCTGCAGAACTTTAAGGCCGTTGCCCATCAATGTTGCGTTTTTAATCATAGGGCCTATGCTGCCTTTTTCAATAATATAGCCTTCCTGAATCTCAAAAACAAAATCACCCCTTACCGTATCTACCTGACCTCCACCCATTTTTACAACATATACGCCGTCATCCACAGAAGCAATAATCTGTGCAGGGTCATCGCTACCCGGTGAAATCATGGTGTTGCTCATCCTTGGTATGGGCTTATACCGGAAAGACTCTCTGCGTCCGTTGCCGGTTGAGCGTGTTTTGTACTTTAAGGCGTGGAATCTGTCAAACATGTAATTCTTCAGAATCCCGTTTTCAACAAGGACGGTTTTTTCTGACGGTGTGCCTTCGTCATCACAGGCATATGTTCCACGCATATTCGGTACGGTTGCATCATCCACAACATGAATGAGAGGAGAGGCAATTTTTTTGTTCAGCATCCCTTTATAGCAGGATAGCCCTTCCATTGCAAGGTCTGCTTCAAGTCCGTGACCGATAGCCTCGTGAATCATCGTTCCGCCTGCTTCAGATGCAAGCACAACGGTTTTCATGCCCATTGGCGCCTCTCTTGCTTCGAGTAGCCCCGTAAGTCTTTTTGCGGTTTTTGTGACAATCTCTTCAATCCTTGCTTCCGTAAAGAATTCAAAACCGTAAAAACCTCCTATGGCATCATACGAGGTTTGCATCTCGCCCTTATCTTCGGCCACAAGAAATATATTGAACACAACCTGATGTCTTTCGTCATTGATACACTCATTCTCGCTGTTGTGGATTGTAACCCGCTGTTTTGTATCCCTATAGACTATCCTTACCTGCTTTATTCTCTTTTCCAGTCCTCTGGCAAGCAATTCTGCATGCTGAACCATATTTAGTTTTTGTTGTATTTCTACATCCTGTGGATCAACGCTCAAAGAAAAGGGATAATGGGTCAGAATTGGATTGGCCTCTTTCAGATCCACTGATGTCTTCTCTTTTGTAAACCTGTTAAGCTCTTTTGCCAGTGCAATAAGATTGTCCGTTTCAAAAGAGTTGGTAGAGGCAAAAAACGACTTCCAGGGGGTTATCACCCTGAGCCCCACACCTTTATCCATCCCCTTCTCTATCTTTTCAAACCTGGAAGACTCGCGCTGTATGTGGGTATAAGCCCTTTCTTCAGTGAAGATATCCCCGTACAGACCATTTCCCTCCATGAGAGATTGCAAAACCCTGTTGTTGTCAAACATCGTTCACCTCGTAGAATACAATGCCATAATGCGCCATATCCTCTATGATCATTCGTAAATCATCTTCAAAATAATGTGTATAGGATATCTCTATCAATCCTCTGTTGCCATCAAGGACTGAGAAAATGCCAAGGTCCTCATATGATTCCAGGATCGATTTAAAAAAACTGATACCGTCTCTGTTGATAATGAATCTCTTTGTTCTCTCCACAATTACCTGTTTCCCAGCATCTCAATAAAGGCTTCTATTCTCAATTTTGTCCTTGTATCAAGCCTCCTCGGGAGATCACCTTCTACGGTAATAACCGGAATATCGAGCATGTCCCTTAAAATCACATCTTCCATAATCCTGTAACAGAAGGCCTGCACATAATGTATCAGGCCTTTAAGATTACGCCTTTTTATCTCCCCTTGAATATCGGCAATCCTGTAAAATATCCCATAAGGATAGGTATAATTCAGATATCTCTTCACAATGTTTTTTGAAGAGTATGGAAGGGCAAACTGTCTCTGCGTCTCATTATAGACCACATGTGCCCCGTTAGATTCACAAAACTCATAGAGGTCAAGCAATATGGGCGGCACCCCGATATACCCGATGTTAATGCCCTTTATCTCTTTCCGTTTTTGAGCATCTTTAATGAATTCTTCTGCCATAATATTATATTTTTTATAGTCACCAAGCATATCCGATGCCCTAACCAGCCAAAGGTGATTTTCCTGGCCTGTAACAACCTTATCATGCCATGTCATCCTGTCTATCAACGCAAGGTTTGACCTGACCCCTTCAATCTCTTTATCGACAACGGTGAATACCTCTATATCAGCAGAAAATTCCTTTGTCAGTTTTTCAATTTCCCTTTTCAAAATTTTTCTATCCCGGTCATATGGATAGGCAAAGGGAATCACCTTTATGCCCTTATATCTTAATATCTCGGAGAGGGCCAGGGTGTTGCTGCAATCACCTTCAATAACTGCTATAACGGTATCGACATGTTCTTCCATAACAACACCGTAGATGCCTTTTACCCAATTGCACATACTTTTAGGGAACCCGTCTTTCTCTGCTCTTTCGATATAGTGCATGGGATTAGAGTCTGTTATAAAAACATTATTGAGATCGCATGGCGTGTTCCCTGATGCAAAAATAATTTCTACAGGTATAGTTGTTGTAAACCCGATTGTTTTTTGTTTATCCATGATCTGTTGCACCTTCAAGGGAGATTAACAGGTTTTCAACGGGGGTTGTTTTTTTCGGTCACCCCTTACGAAAATGCTGACAATATAAAGTATAACAACTGAAGATAATAATACTATTGACATTTTAAACCCATTGTAACCTGAAAAACATATTTTTGTAAAATCTGCTGTTTTTAAGCTATGCAGAAATACAATGAATATCGCTGTTGACCAGAAGCGTAAAATTCTTGATACCTCATTTCGGCTGATTCGTTTTTTTGAGAAACCTGAAAATACATTCCTAAGGTACATAGTAAAATAAGAATCCGGAAAAACCTGCGGCACATCAAGCAGGTATTCTATATATGGTTCGTTATGGGCGCCAGCAAGGTATTTTTCTTCTTTCCTCAATGTTGACCCATAGACCCAGAAAAAAAGGAAGGGATATATCAATAACAGATACGGGTTTCCTGTGAGAAGGCAAAAGCTTACGTCAATGAGATAGTTTGCCATATAATAAGGGTGTCTTACTATTCCATAAATGCCATTGTTACACATGACAACATTTCTAATCAGTTGCCCTTTTGTTAAGTAATGCACAAAGCAGCCAAGGGTAAGTAAACAGAATGAAACGATAATTTCGTTGGTGCTTACATTGTATACAAGTACAGACAAATAGCACAACAACCTGATAAAATTTCTTAGATTGCTCCTGGTTATCAAAGGTTATAGCTCCTTATCATATTGTCAATGTGCGGAGTGTTCAGGTTTTCCTCTGAAATAATTAATAATTATAAGATTTTTCATCTGGAAATCGAAAATGAAATTAAAATATTTACAATGTTTTGTCAATCGTTTTTGAGTCAGTCTTTTCAGTTGATCAGGTTTTTTGCTTGACACCTAAAGCATGTTGTTACTATAGTTCTCCCTGAACACACGTGAAAAAAGATATCTTACATCCAAATTTCCCGGCAAGAAAGTGGTTACGCCAGGACTGGCAATATCTTGGCATTCTTGTATTAACCGGTATGATTCTTTTGTTTACAGGGTTATCTGTCAGGTCTTTGTGGGGTTCAGAAGGACGCTGGGCAGAAATTGCAAGAGAGATGCTCATCTCTGGAAATTATTTTCTCCCGACAATAAATGGGCAGACCTATTTCGATAAACCCCTTTTGAGTTACTGGGCAATCATTCCCTTCGCTATAAATGGCGTTGTCACTGAGGTTGCAGCGCGTATGCCCGGTGTCCTGGCCGGCATGGGTACAGTGATTATTACATTCGTAATCGGGCGTCGCCTCTTCGGGAGTAAAACCGGTTTTATTTCATCCTTTCTGTTGCTTACTTCCGTCATGTTCGTCCTGTGGTCACGTACCGCATCAGCCGAAATGATCAATGTTTTTGCGATATGGTTATCTTTCTGGCTTTTTACCTCAGGTGCGCATCACGGTTCTCTGGTATATGTGATATTTCTCTATAGCATTTGCGCTATAGCTTCTTTCTGTAAGGGTCCGGTTGCACCCGCCGTAGTATTTTCTTCCATTACTTTTTATAGTGTGGTTGAGGCTTTGGTGCAGGCAAGGAAAAATGGTTTTACATTTTCTGCGATAAAAGAAGCATTTTTGTCAAAATTACGATGGATTATTTCATGGCAGGGCTTTTTTGGGGTTCTTGGAGGTGCTGCTATTTTTATGATTTTCCTTTTAATGCCGGTTATTTTCACCGGTTCATGGTCTTCGGTGGAACTTATGTGGAAGGAGAATGTACAACGCTTTTTCCGACCCTTTGACCATATAGAACCTTTGTACACATATTTTAAACACATCCCTGTATTCTTCGCTCCATGGACCTTTTTTATGCTTGCATCTCTCCTGGGTATAAGATGCTGGAAAAAAAATATACCGGAACGGCTGATCATACTTCTCACGCTGGCCATATTCATATTTTTTACTATTTCCGGTTCCCGTCGTAGTTATTATATACTCCCCATATTGCCTGGATTAGCGCTGATTACCGGAAAAGAGATAACAGATTGGCTGACGACTGCAAGGGAACATGCTAATCAATGGGCTGTAAAATCGGCTGCAATATTAACGTGCTCTATTTTGATCCTGGCTGGAATATGTATAATCTTTGTCTTTTTTGACAACAGGATTCCATCGCATGTTTCTCAATTAGCGATTGGAGTTTTTGCTATTATTGCCGGTAGCACCTCTCTTATGTTGTTCTGTAAAAAAATACCTCAAAAAGGCCTTATAATACTTGTTTCGCTTATGTTTGTTATGGAGTTGTGGGTCTTTACTGTCGGTATGTCCGTTGCAGAGAAAAAAAGGACTCTACGACCTTTTGCCCTGAATGTGGCAGATTATTTAAAAAACGTCAGTGACGATAAAATTGCCCTCTGTCAGGGCTATGATTCGGCATTTGTATTTTATCTGAAACGTGGCCCTTTAAGGGTATTGAATACAGTTGAGGAAATTAAATCATTTCAAAAGATGCAAACCGACGGCTTTTTGATCGGCGATTCGTTTTTCATATCAAAATTTCAACAATCAGGAAACCTCGATGGCACATCTGTCGTCTTCATTGAAAAACTCGATCCAAAAAAACACGACGATAGTTTAGCTTTATTTTCGCTCAAAAAGTAAGCTTCCTCCCCGCTTCTTTTAAAAATAAGTACATTTTTTTAAACCCGGGTGGTTCTATTTCTTCAGCACGAATGGACAGGGCAAAACCCATGAAATGATAGAGGGCATCTATCATATCTGCGCCGTATTTCTTCATAAGGGCGTTTTTCATATATTTGCGCTTATGCTGAAAACACAATTTCACAAATTCTATCAGCTTTTCATCCACTACCCTTTCATCTTCTTTAAAAGTTATTGAGAGAAAAGCACTGTCTACTTTTGGCGGCGGTATAAAAACTGTTGGTTTTAAAATGAAAAGCAGCTTTGCTTCAGAAAGAAGCTGTAGATTTACCGATAATGCCCCGTAGGTACGCTTATGGGGTTTACTGACAACCCGTTCTGCTATCTCTCTCTGGACAGTCAGATGGGCGCTTTCTATTACCGCCCTTTCTGCTATTGCTTTGAAAAGTATAGGACCGGTAATCTTGTATGGGATATTCCCTATTATTTTGATTTTATTATTGGTTTTGAACTGGGAAAGAGATATGTTGAGAAAATCTTCAAAGATGATTTCAACATTCTTGTGTGTTTTTTCAACTTCATCGAGGTATTTTTTGAATGACCTGTCAATTTCTACCGCGTGTACAAACCCTGCTTTTTCTGCAAGACAATGCGTGAGATCACCCTGTCCAGGTCCAATCTCAACAACAACATCGTCTTTGTTGATACCGGATAGACGCACTATTTTATTGAGCATATGTTTGTCTTTAATCAGATGCTGGGAGAGACTTTTTTTGAGCATAATCTTTTTGAGCTCTGTTCTCCGCTATGTCATTGCCATTCTTGAATAACCCTTTACATCCAGCGATGAAGTAATTCCCTTTTTAAAATAATAATACCCTGTAATTGCGATCATGGCAGCATTATCTGTGCAAAAATGTGGAGAAGAAAATAAGACATCGAGATTCTCTTGAGTACATCTTTCAGAGAAAATTTCCCGCAACCTGCCGTTTGCTGCAACACCACCACCTACCACAATCCTTTCAATCCCATAATCCTTTGCCGCCTTTATTGTCTTGTATGAAAGGAGATCGCAAATGGCTTCCTGAAAAGAGGATAGAATATGGGCTAAATTGACATCGGAAAAACCATTTTTTTTTATATAGTTTATAAAGGATGTTTTTAAACCGCTAAAACTGAAGTCGTAGTTAGCCTCTTCTTTCATGGGTCTGGGAAATATTACATAATCCTTTACTCCTTTCCGGGCAATATCCTCAATTATTTGCCCGCCAGGGTACCCAATCTTAAGATATTTTGCGATTTTATCAAAGGCTTCACCTGCCGCATCATCTCTCGTGCTCCCTAACATTTTAAAATGACAGTAGTCTTCAAACAAAAGTATAATTGTATGTCCACCTGATACAACAAGGGCGATGAAAGGGAAATCCACTTCATTTTCAAGAAAGACGCTCATCGCATGTGCCTCGATATGATTAACTGCTATCAGGGGTTTTTCTAATGCAAATGCAAGACCCTTGGCAAAACATAAACCGGCCAGAATAGAGCCGATTAAACCCGGACCGTTTGTAACGCTTACCAAATCAATGTCTTGCGATAAAACTCCGGCTTCTTTCAGGACATTACCGTAGATTCCGTCTATCAGCTCAACGTGTTTTCTTGAGGCAATTTCAGGAACAATGCCACCGAAGAAACGGTGAAAGTCAACCTGGCTCGAGACAATATTAGAACGTATCTTTTTATCATCTTCAAGGACTGAAATTGATGTATCATCACAGGATGTATCGATGCCGAGGGTAATCATTCGTTTAATTCAGCAATAATTCCTGATGGGAAATCCTGGTCGGGGAGGTCCAGGATTTTAAATTCGCAATCGATTTCATATTTCTTTCCAGTGTATCTCGATTTTTTGTTGCTTTTTGAGGTCTTCAATCAGGCCTTTATAGTACTCTTCTCTTTTCTTTAATGAAACATATTGAATGTAACTCTTTTTGTCCTTTTCCCATTCTTCTTTATCGGGTTGTTTTTCATCTTTATACACAAAAACATAGTATATCCCGGAAATATCAACCGGCTTTTCGTATAATCTATTGTTTTTTGTCAGCGCCAAAACACCTGTATATTCAGGAGGCAATACACCTATCTTTGGAATGGAAGTAGAGTTTCTTGGTATTAACCCTGTATCGTTTTTTGTATTCACATTTTTATTACTTATTCCAGCTTCTGCTTCTGCCTTTGCAATAAGTTTTGTCTTTTCTTTCACGACCCGCTCTTTGATTTCCTTTATAACAACATTTTTATCGAGCGGTTTCCCTGCCTCTGCATCCACCAACTGGAATATATACGAACGTGCGCCGTCCCTGACCGGAAGGGAAATGTCCCCTTTCTTCAGCCCTTTGAGCCATTCGTCTATCTTTAATCCCTTAAATTTTTTGATAAGCTCGCTTTCTTTCATCGCCCCGACATCAGCCACTTCAAGGCCTTTTTGTTTTGCATATTCAGCAATATCTTTAGCCTTCAACAGGTCTACATAGGCTGCATCATCCTTTACAGAGCTCTTTTCATCTATCACTATATATTTCAATCTGTAAGTGTTTTCACTTTTGTGCCTGTCCTTTTCCTTTTCATACATATCTTCGAGTTCCTTGTCGTTAACGGTTACTTTGTCTTTAAATGCAGCGGGGTCAAACTGGGCATACGAAAGGTTTATTTTCCCTTTCTCTTCGGTATAGCTTGTCCATGCGCCATTCTCATTTACGAACACACTATTGTCGTTAAGAACATTAATCAGCTTTGAAGTAAGCAGCCTCGATTTTTCTGATCCTTCAAATTTCTTAGGGTCAATATTATTTCTTTTTAAAACTTCCGCATAAACATTCTGACTGAATTTACCGTCACTTTTAAAGGCATCGATATTTGCAATATATTCAGAAAATTCTCTATCAGAAACATTCAGACCCACTTCTTTCGCCTTGAGAAGTAATACATATTTGTCAACGAGCTCATCCATGGCCTTTTCTTTTATCTTGAGCTGATTGAGGACAGTTTCATCGAGCCTGTCCTTATAAAGCATTCTATAAAAATTAAGCAGTCTGTTATACGATTCCTGGTATTCAATGATTGAAACCTCATACGGGCCTATTTTTGCTACAACCTTTTCTCCGCCTCTGAAAGAGCCTGCGCCCCAGAAAATAAATACCACAATGATTATGCCAAACAAGGCTTTAACCAGATAACCGGTTGCATACTTTCTCATGAATCTTAACATTGTCTCTCCCCACTATTGATTTTGAAACTTTAAAATAGTATATTAAGAGAGCTTTTTCAATATCTTTAATCCAAATAAGAAGGGACAAAAAATGTTCGAATCTTTATTCGGCTTTATATCGAAAGATTTAGCTATAGACCTTGGAACAGCCAATACCCTTGTATACGTCAAGGGAAGAGGCATTGTATCCAATGAACCATCTGTTGTTGCAGTCCATAAAGATTCAAGGGGCACGAAGAAGGTAATTGCCGTTGGACAAGAAGCAAAACAGATGCTTGGTAAAACCCCTGGGAATATTGTGGCCATCAGACCGTTAAAAGACGGTGTCATAGCCGACTTTGAAATCACTGAGGCAATGCTCAAATATTTTATACAGAAGATTCACAATAAAAAATCCTATGCAAGACCTCGGATCGTTATTTCAGTACCTTCCGGCATCACACCCGTCGAGAAAAGGGCGGTCAAGGAATCTGCAGAATCTGCCGGTGCAAGGGAGGTGTATCTTATTGAGGAGCCAATGGCAGCAGCTATTGGCGTTGGTCTTCCAATTACCGAACCAAGCGGCAACATGATTGTTGATATCGGTGGCGGGACAACTGAGGTGGCAGTAATAAGTCTGGCTGGAATTGTATATTGCAATTCCGTGAGGGTTGCAGGTGATAAGATTGATGAGGCCATCATCCAGTATATTAAAAGAAAATATAATCTGCTCATTGGCGAGAGAACAGCAGAAATGATCAAAATAAATATTGGCTCAGCTTATCCTGCCATCGATGGCGAAGAGCTGACTATGGAAGTAAAAGGACGGGACCTGGTTGGAGGCATACCCAAAACCCTGGAGATTTCTTCAAATGAAATACGGGAAGCAATAGCTGAACCGGTGAATGCAATCGTTGAAGCAGTCAGGATCGCCCTTGAAAGAACACCACCAGAACTTGCATCAGACATTGTTGATAAAGGCATTGTCATCAGTGGAGGCGGTGCGCTGCTGAGAAACCTCGATCTTTTGATCAAAGAGGTTACAAGACTCCCGGTTATCATCGCGGAGAATCCGCTTACTGCGGTTGTAGAAGGTGCCGGAAAAGCACTCGATGAGGTAGCGCTCTTAAAAGAAATAGCAACTTACTTTTGATATAAGTGGGTAATTGAAAAAGACCGTAGTTATTATCATCGCTGGCATAATTCTTATATTATCTTTTCTTGTTTTTACAAATATTCCATTATTTTTTAAGGGCTACTCAAAAGTTAAAACCAGCGTCGGTGAAGTAACGGGCCCTACCCTGAAACTCATGAGCAAACCCACACAACTCGTACGATACATGCTTGACTCATACATAAATTTAGTTGGGGTCAAGAAAGAAAACTTCGAGCTAAAAAAAAAGCTTGATACCCTCCAAGTAGAAAATCAGAAGATAGCAGAATTAGATAAAGAAAACAAAAGATTAAAAGCAATTTTACAACTTACGGAGCAACACCCCAACACCATGATAGCTGCGAGAGTTATTGGCGAAGATGTAAAAAACTGGTTTAAATGCATCATTATCGATAAAGGAAGAGATCACGGCATAAGAGAAAAGATGCCTGTTGTTACGCCAAAAGGTGTAGTAGGCCAGGTAGTGGAAATAAACAAGTGGCACTCGAAGGTAATGATAATAAATGATACCAACTCTTCGGTAGATGTTTACATAGAAGGTAAAAACACAAGGGGTGTACTCGAAGGGACAGGACAGACTACGCTCAAATTAAAATATATACCGAAAAATGATGAAATCGCTATTGGTGATAAATTAATCACATCAGGCAAAGACAGCATCTACCCCAGGGGTCTTCCAACAGGCATAATCATCACAATAAACAGGAACAAAGCCGGGATTTTTGCTGATGTAGATGTGATGCCTTTTAACAACTATAAAAGATTAGATGAAGTTCTCATAGTAAAGAAAAAATGAAAATAGCTTCATATATTCTGATCAGTATAATCTTCATAATTTTTGAATCAGCTATTCTTTCCATTTTCCCCGTTGAATTTTTTAAACCTGACGTGGGGATACCCTTTATCATATACATAACCCTCTTTTTAGGGCCGGGGACTGGTTTTTTGACAACATTAATCATTGGCCTGTTCCAGGAAATTCTCTCTAATGCACCTCCCGGCTCAATGATTTTTACAAAAATTTCTATTTTTCTCCTTGTAACTTTTTTGAAAGGGAAACTATATATTGACTCAAAATACAGTTTCTCATATATATGCGGTGGATCCGTGGTGGTTGAATCATTTCTTTTTCTTGTTTTGTCGCTCCTTTCCAAGGGCGAATTGAAGAATGTTATGAATGTGTTTTTCTATATCATTCCAAATGCCATATTTACCGGCTTTATATCTATTTTCATCTTTTCAATGATAGAATATATAAATATGAGGTTCTTGAGCAGAGAATAGATTTCCACGGGCAAGTCCGTGTTACTATAGATACGTATGCTTCGCGTGAAAAACGGAAGCATTCACCCACGCCTGAAGACGTGGTCCTTTGCTGGCTTGTGCCATTCGTGGGAATCCACTCTGCGAGCATAAGCAAGCATGAGGGGAAAGCTCCGCGGGCTTTGCACGTGGAGGGGGCGACGCAAGCTCCTATAATAGAAAGGGACAAAAAACTGGACAATTTTACTAAAGAAGATAAATCAGCAATTAACAGCAAGTATAAATGGTGCAGGCGATTACTCGTATTTACGGTAATCATACTCTGCATCAGGCTCTGGGATCTTCAAATCATGAAGGGAAATGAGATGCGAAAACTCTCGGAGCAAAATCGCATAAGGGTTAAAAAGGTCATAGCTCCAAGGGGGATCATGTATGACAAAAATGGAAAGATTTTAGCTGATACAAGACCTTCCTTTAACATGTATGTAACCCCTGAAGACATAAAGGACTTTAATCAGACAATCGATGGGCTTGCAAAGCTGCTTGATCTCGACCGTGAAGAGATAATAAACAAATTGAAAGCGGCAAGCGGATTTCCCCCCTCATTTCCTGTGAAAATCAAACCTGATATTTCTATGGACGAGGTGGCAAAAGTAGAGGCAAACCGGGTGTATCTTCCCGGTGTGAGCATCCAGATTGAACCAAAAAGGAACTATCCCTACGGCAAAATGATGGCCCACATGCTTGGTTATGTTTCAGAGATTAGCGATGAAGAAATAAAAGCAAAGGAATTCAAAAGTTATTCTCTTGGTGATTTTATCGGCAGATATGGGCTTGAAAGAGCATATGAATCACAACTACGTGGGGTAGACGGTGAAAAAAGGGTCGAAGTTGATGCCATGGGGAGAGAGGTAAGAACCCTCGAAATTAAAGACTCCACTCCAGGGAACAGTTTATATTTAAATATTAACCTTGAGATACAAACAGCCGTTGAAAAGGCCTATGATGGTAAAAAGGGTGGTTGTATTGCTGTTGAACCAAAGACCGGCGCTGTAGTTGCCCTTTTAAGTCGACCGGCCTTTGATCCGAACAAATTTGCCGGTGGAATTTCAAAAGAAGACTGGAAGGCAATTATTACGGACAAAACGCATCCCCTTCAAAACAGGGTGACACAGGGCAGATATCCTCCCGGATCAACCTTTAAAATAGTCTCAGCATTAAAGGCACTGGATGAAGGGATTATTAATGAGAGGACAAGTTTCACCTGCCGTGGCGGATTTCCATTCGGTAAAAGGGTATTCAAGTGCTGGAAAAAGGGAGGTCATGGGACTGTTGCGGTGCATCGAGGTATCGTTGAGTCCTGTGACATCTTTTTTTATAATGTCGGGTTGAAGCTTGGCGTCGACAGAATACACGAGATGGCTGATGCAATCGGTCTTGGAAAGACAACGGGCATTGATTTGCCCGGCGAGAAGAACGGTCTTGTGCCTTCCTCTGAATGGAAGAAAAAGACATACGGTGAACAATGGTATGAGGGTGAAACCGTATCCGTTTCAATTGGTCAGGGCGCTGTCTGGCTCACCCCGGTACAACTTCTTCAATTATCTGCTTTCGTTGCCAATGATGGTGTCACATTTAAACCGCAGATAGTAAACAGGATAGTTTCACCAGAGGGGAAAACCTTAAAAACCTTTGAGCCGGTTATGAATTCTAATGCAAAACTCAAAAAGGAAACAGTAAGGATTGTGAAAGAAGGGATGTGGGGTGTTGTTAACGAACCCAGTGGCACAGCTCATGGCTCGCGCCTTCAAACCGTCAGCATGAGCGGTAAAACGGGTACTGCACAATCTGTTGGAGAAAAAGGGAAAAACCTGGGTGACCATGCCTGGTTCATTGCCTATGCACCAGCAGAGGAACCTGCCATTGCCATATCGGTACTCGTCGAGTATGGTGGCCATGGCGCCAGCATTGCAGCCCCCATAGCAAAATTAATTACAGAAAATCTTTACAAACCAAAGGTTGAAATAAAAGAGGCAAGAGCTTATGAAAATAGATAAAAGAAGATTATACCATTTAGACTGGTATCTCATTATTAACGGATTAGCCATATTTGCCATTGGCATATTCAACCTCATCAGCGCAACCAGTTCTTTTTACAGCGGATCGTACAATTTCATAATGAAACAATTTATAGCCTTTGGAATAGGATTGGTCCTCATTGTAGTTATTATCCAGTACGATTATAAAGTAATAGCGGAGCATTCCAAGTGGTTTTACGCAGCGGGATTGTTTTTTATTGTCCTTGTCCTTGGAATAGGAATGGCAGCGGGTGGAGCGAAACGGTGGATCAATATTTTTGGTATAAGCATTCAACCGTCAGAATTTATGAAACCTATACTCGTCCTTTTTCTTGCTAACATGCTTTATCAAAGGAAAAGGGAAAATATCCCACTCGGTTTGAGGGATATTGGTCTGCCAATGCTTTATATTATAATCCCCTTTATACTTATCGTTAAACAACCCGACCTTGGCACAGGCATAATTGTTGTGCTGGTAAGTCTTTCTATTCTATGGCTTGTAGGTTTGAAAAAATCCACTTATGCTGTGCTTATGAGTTTTGGTGCAATCATCCCCTTCGTTGCCTGGAGTTACCTTCTGAAACCTTACCAGAAAATGAGGGTATTGAGTTTTATAAATATCGATGCTGACCCCTCAGGCTTCGGATATCATGCAAAACAGGCAATGATAGCTGTAGGATCAGGGAAATTAATCGGTAAAGGGTATATGTCTGGAACTCAGCACAAACTCCAGTTTATCCCTGAACACCACACTGATTTTATATTCACTGTAATAGGAGAAGAATGGGGATTTATCGGTTCAATAATCCTTTTTCTACTTTTTGTATCTTTTATTTACCGATGTCTCAAGATAGCTCAGGAAGCACATGATGAGCTTGGGTCTATTATTGCTTTTGGGCTTGCGTCAATCATTTATCTACAGTTTACGATCAATGTTATGATGGCGATACACCTTGCTCCTGTAGTCGGGATACCCTTACCATTTATCAGTTACGGGGGTTCATCTCTCGTTTCAATCCTTGCTTCTGTTGGGCTCCTGTTAAACATCAGCATGAGAAGATATATGTTTTAGATGAGACATAAATACTGGATACTTGATACTGGTTTAAGCCAGAATACAGAATCCGGTATCGGGGTTCTCAGGGTTATTTCTCAATTATCCATGAATCAAGCATTGCCTTTGCTGCACCATAATACTTATCATACTGTTCAACAGGGGCAGAATATATGAAGACGTGAAAAACGTTCCCATTAGCCCTTGGAAGAACAATAAGCCACTGTTTACTGTTTTTGCCGTTGTAGTTATATTCGGCCAGGAATTGTTGCCCTGCAAGCTTTAAATCGTTTCTGTTATATATAAACGGTTCCGCAGGAAAAACCTTTGCGTGTTTTGTTATCTTCAATTGATTCTGAAAATCCTCTATAACAGCGCTGATGCTATGATACTTGCCTTCCTTGACTTTCGTTGACAACAGGTTTTGTATGCCTATTATCGGGACATATTTGTCTACCCCCTCTTTCCTGCTGAACAACAATATATGTGCAGCCTGCTTGTTGTAAATCCAGTCGGCAGGGTATTGAATGGAGTATCCAAAACCCTTTTCTTGAAATATTTTTAGCTCATTTGTTGCATTTGCCGCATCTTTGAATAAAGCGGGTTGAATAAAAACAAAAGCAGCTAGAATGATGACAAAAAATACTATGTTACATATCTTTTTCATATGAGTACCCCCTTAAGATTTTTTAAACTTGGTATGTATCGTTTTCAATTGGTTACGGGTTAACCGGCACCCAGACCTTATGGGCAGGTACCCATTGTCCGTTTACCCATTGTCCGGGAACTTCCATCCATCGACCGGGCGGTGGCTGGGTCGTATCCGGAGAAGCATAGACAGCTTTCTGTTTCTGAGCATCATCCGCTTTTTTCTGTTTTTGATAATCCATCTCGTGACCCACAAGGGCGCCAGCAAGAGCACCACCTGCAACACCGATGAGGGTTCCCGCTGTGTTGCCGCCAATGACCTGACCGGCGATTGCACCAAGGCCGGCCCCGACAGCAGCGCCTTTGGTAGTATCGCTCATGCCTCCGATTGATTCACAGGACAAAATTGCGAATGGCAATACAATAATCATGGTAAATAAAATAAACTTTTTCATGGATTACTCCCTCCTTGGATATACATTTTTGTACAGTCCTTCATGTGTAGTATTATTATGACCTATTACTGTTTTCAAGTAAATAACTAATACCAATTCGCCTTCATTCATACAACTTCGTTGCCTTCGTCGTCATCTCCTTGTCGCCCGGGTACCCTCTGGGTGCTATCTTTGAATCCGAATTGGTATAAGCTAAGGTTTTGCCACCTATGTATGATATTTCTCATTTACATATGCCATGGCTTCATCTATTGCTTTTGCCGTTAAATCCAAGTCTTCTTCGGTGTGCCTGTGGCTGATATATGCATGATGATGGGGGGTAAAAAAGAAGCCTCTGCGGATAAGCTGGGTGTAAAAATCATCCCGTCTGTCTTTCTGGGTATTTGCTTCATCCTTCTTGAAGGTTACAAAAAACATCGGCGCAACACCGCTTAATTCGGCCCCAACGTCATATTTGTTGATGATGCCCTGGATCTTTTTCATAAGACGGGCGCCTTTTTCCCATATGTTTTCAATAACATTGTCACGTTCCATGATTTCAATGGTTTTTAGAGCGGCAATATACCCGTCACTGTTCGGGAAAAAGGTTGAAGAGATGAAAAGCTTGGATGCTGCAGCCATCATAACGTCAGCCTTTCCGGTTACAACGCTTATCGCGTATCCGTTGGCCATTCCCTTCCCAAGGACCGTCAAATCGGGGGTGACTTTATAAAGTTCCTGCGCCCCGCCCATTCTGAGCCTGAAGCATGTACGGACTTCATCAAATATTAGAATTGCGCCATATTTGTTGGCTAATTCTCGGACACCTTCAAGAAAACCGGGCATTGGTTCCTGCATCTTCTGATGGTTATGATGTCCGAAAGGTGTCATAATGATGGCGGCTGTCTGATTGCCATATTTTGCCATCAAGTCCTCAAGCTGAGCGAGATTATTATAATGAAATTCATGTACATCCTCGTAGAACTTTTCGGGAATGCCGCCTTTCATCTCAACGCACCAGTCATGCCAGCCGTGGTAGCCGCAGCGCATAACTTTGGTCCGGTTCGTATACGCCCTCGCAATGCGGATGGCTGCCGTAGTGGCATCTGAACCTGTTTTTAAAAAGATGCTCAATTCTGCACTTGGAATGAGTTTGTTGAGTTTCTTTGCAAGCTCATTCTGATACCTCTGTGTGAGCGAGAAGCAGAAGCCTTTGTCTTTTATCTGCCTGATAACAGCATCATCAACTTCTTCTTCTCTGTAACCCAGGATAATCGGCCCATAGCCACAGAGGAAGTCGATAAATTCATTTCCATCAACATCGGTCAGTCTGCAGCCTTTGCCGTATTCAAGAAAAATAGGATACTCTCCCATGATAAAATCACCGGGTTTTCTGGCACCCAGGACTCCAGCTGGAACCAGTGTTTTTGCCTCCTCAAAAAGCTCCTGACTTTTCGTTATGTTCAATTTTTTAACTTCTTTCATAAATATCCTCCTTTAATTTGTCTCAGTTTTTCAAAAATTATTGCTATTTTTTTGTAAAACTTTTTTATTTTTTATCATTGTTTCAATTACTCTTACTCTCATAACGGCCTTCAGCAGGTAATCGTGAATTTTTTGGGCATTTAGCCTCATCGCTGCCCCTCTTTGGCCCAAAAAACCCAATGCCTTTCTGATCGTTTGAATCAAGATACACATGGAGGAATTGTCCGGGGTGTATGGAAGGTATGTGGATCACCCTCACAACACTCTCACAGTTCTTCATCTCCGGAGCGAAATCGAGAAACACACTCTCACTAGCTAAAAAAAAGTCCTCGTTGAAGATCGCCCCGGGACTCTCAGGAAAAAGGGGGACCATCACGATGTTTGCCTCCACCAAATCCTGAAAGAAGTGGGTGCCATAGGAAACCTCAGGGGTGTACCCTTCTTTTGCAAAGGCAACTTCTGCCAATAACTTGGTCTTTCTGATGTCGGAATAGGTGACCTTCACCCCCAGGTTGATATCATTACTACCCCAGCGACCAGGTCCCATCAGGGCATATCGGTTATCGGAAAGCCGCTTGTTCAACAGATTGACGGCACGGGCAATCTCCATCTTTTCTTCAAAGGTACGCAGTCTATCATAGGCCTTCGGATCCACGTAGACCACATAATCCAAATCCTCCACGATGCCGTTGACAAGGCCGGCGTTAGTCGTAAAGAGAATCTTATCCCGAGGAACATCCGTGGGAACGATCACGTGATCAGGTTCGGCCCGCATGGAAAGAGACCGGCACTGGAGGATGTAGAGCTTCTCATCGTCCCATGCAAACTCCATATCAACCGGGCGCCCGTAAGCCGCTTCCACCTTGGAGAGGATCTTTTTCGCGAGGTGTACGAAAGGGGTGTTTTTCAACAGATTCTCAAAGGTCAGACAAGGAATGCCCTTGCTCAAATCCTGGCCTTTAAAGTGGGGCGCAGCCAGGTTTCCATCCTGATTAATGGAGACGGCATAGTAGAGATCGGGATGATCTATTTCTCTCCTCAGCGTAAGAAAATCGACAGTTTCCAAGAAGCCGGTTTCCAGGTTCAGAACGTCCACCTGCCTTTGGGAATATTTTTCGATCTGGGAAGCGCTGATTTCAGGCCGCAACAGGGGGTGGCTCAGGGGAATCATGCGAGGGTAATCGGAACCAACGCGGTCTACTGCACGGGTAGCCAACCCCAGGACAATCCGTGCCAACCCTTCCTCCTTCCTGATCTTGGGGCTCCAGGCATAGATATTACGCGAGAAAAGCACCCCGGACACAAAGGGGAAGAAATATTTGCCGAACTGCCTGCCCACAACTTTCTGCACCACCATGGCCATGCGCTCGTCAAAGTCGAGCAATCCATGATCGAGGCGGTAGAGGATCGGGTCTGGCGCAAAGGTACTGGCAAAGACCCGCTTCATTCCATGGATGAACTGGTCCAGTCGGGTCTCCAGATCTCCCTGATTAGTGAGAAAGACGGAGAGATACTTGCCCGCGAAGGCAAGGCCAAAGCTGTCCTCCAGCATGCTTGAAGAACGGATAATGATCGGGTGTTCCCCAATCTCCGTGAGGATCTTGCGGAAATCTTCCACCACTTCGTCCGCAAATTCAGCGCTTTTGAATCGCTCTTCCACCCGCTGAGATTCTTCTTCTATAGCCTCCCGGTCTTTGTATTTGAATGTATGAAAAAGGTAGAGGTTGTTCCGATCAAGGAATTCGGAAAAAACACCCGAATTCAGGTACCATGTGTCGGGAGTCCGGATATACCTTTCCAGTTCCGGATCCCTTTCTTTCAGACTGGGCAAAAGGATTGCTCGCGCCAGGTTCATGCCCGCGGCCTTGCCGCCCAACCTACCTGGCCGCTTGCGACTCCAAAGCGTCCGTTGCAGAATCTTGTCTATATCCCGATAGACAATATGGTTTTTCGCGAGCGTCACAAATGGGAGTTGAGAAGAAAAAAAACGGCTCAACAATGCGACTCTGATTCCGATAGCCTCCTCGGGGGACATGTAAACCTCCCCCTGGGGTATTTCGCAGGTTTCCCTTAATGCCCTGTAAATCTCCATGGAGGTTGCCTGATCACGGTTGGCTACCATAGAAAGTATCTGGGCTTTCTCCCTCTTTCGTGCGAGATTGATATAGTTCTCTATTTCCCACGGAGTAAGGAAATTGGCCACGTACGCGTCCGTAAGGGCATCCACATATTCCTGGAGGTTTTCTTCGGTCCCTTCTTCCGTGTCGTCCGCTTTCAGGCCCTCAATTGCGAGGTCATGGAGTCTCTCCCTGGTAATGATTCCCCGTTGTTCAAGGGCCTCAATGAAAGCGTTGTTGATCAACCCGGAAATGTGAGGGAATTGTCCCTTTTTCCTGGTCAGGAGGTGAATCTTGAATATATTCCAGGGACCATTCATACCAGCGGCTTTCTCAAAGCACAGGATGGGCAAGAACCTGTTTCTTTCCCCATGCTCTATTTTATACCCAGCCCCTAAGCTTGCATGCTTCTGCTACCCGTGCCACAGCCACATAGTAGGCTGCTTTTCTCATATTGACCTTCTCCTTTGTGTACATCTCATAAACCGCGTGAAAGGCTTTGGTCATCTTTTCATCAAGTCTTTTCTGGACCTCATCAAGGGTCCAGTAAAAGTTAGAGGTATTCTGGACCTGTTCGAAATATGAGACCGTTACACCGCCCGCATTAGCCAGAAAATCCGGGAGTACAAAGACATTGTTCTGAAAGAGAATCTCGTCCGCTTCAGGAGTCGTCGGCCCATTTGCAAGCTCGCAGGAAATCTTGCAGCGGAGTTTCCCGGCATTCGAAACGGTAATACAATTCTCAAGCGCTGCAGGGAACAGCACCGTCACATCCAGTTCCAGAAGCTCTTCGTTGCTGATGGCATCTGCCCCCGGAAATCCCTGCAGGCTTCCCGTCTTAAGTTTGTAATCGACAACATTCACCGGGTCCAGTCCGTTTTTGTTATAAATGCCTCCCTTTGAGTCCGAAGCTGCTACAAGGTTGAGTCCCAGTATCGAGTTGCCCAGCAATGCTGCATACTGACCGGCGTTGCCGAAGCCCTGGACTGCCATCGGTTTCCCGTTAAGATCAATTCCCAGGATCTTCGCTGCCTCGCGGGTTATATAAATTCCGCCACGCGCCGTGGCATCGGTTCTTCCTTCGGATCCTCCGAGACTGAGGGGTTTTCCCGTAATGCATCCCGGATGGTGTTCTCCGGCTATCGTCTCGTATTCATCCATCATCCATGCCATGATCTGCGGATTCGTATAGACATCCGGCGCGGGAACATCTTTGGAGACCGATATGGTGCTTGCCACGGTGCGCATATAGCCCCGTGCGAGACGCTGTTTTTCAGTGTTAGACAGCTCCTTCGGATTACAGGTCACTCCACCCTTTCCGCCGCCGAGCGGGATGTCCACAACAGACGTCTTCCAGGTCATCCATGCTGCGAGGGCCCGGACCGTATCAATCGTTTCATCGGGATGCCACCTCAATCCACCTTTTGACGGCCCGCGAGCGAAGTTGTATTGAACCCGATAGCCGTGAAATATCCTGGTAGATCCGTCATCCATTTGAACAGGAAACGTGCAAACCAGTTCCCGCTGAGGCCACCTGAGCAGTTCATGGGTGGCCGAATCAAGACCCAACTTCTTCGCAGCGTCATCGAGCTGCTGCTGTGCAATCGTAAAAGGATTTAATTTTGGCATAAACACCTCCCTCGGTTGGTAGGTCAGATTTAGACTAAACCGCAAGCATGGATCTTATTGCTTCCGTTTGATGGATCCTGGCGCCCCTTTGAAGTAATGCTGCAAGAAATTTTTCCGGATCGATGCAGCCTTCAGGGGCTACCACACCCTTTACAGTAACTTCACCGGCATCCATCATGAGAGCGGCGATTGAGGCGGGAAGTCCTGTTCCCGGCGCCATCCTGCCTACTATATCGGCTGTATATGTCACTTGTTTTCCTTTTCTCTCCCCTTTTACGATCACTTTTAAACCGGAAGCAGCAGGTCCGTTATCTCTATCCTTGGGAATTGTCTCCCATTGTTTTAAAGTCAGATCATAGGGCACCACCTTTGTCCCCTTGACCTCTATCGGTTCCGTACTGAGAAAACCTGTTTCTTTTTGCTCTTTAATCAGCTCATCCACCCATGCCGGTATGAGTGCACCTTTGATAACTACCTTCTTTACCCCCTCGATGTAGCGGGGTATTGTGATTGGCTGAGGATGACCCACATAGCGGACAACACATGTGCCGAGAGGTTCAAGAAATTGAGCCGTCTCCTCACCGGTGCCACCCTCTACGTATTCCAGTTTGCCATCGAGATACTGGGGAATCCTGCCTGTAACCATATGAAGGCTGTGATCCCAGGCTGCACCCGCAAGCTCGGCGATACTTACAACCCAGAACAGGTGTATCTCATCAACACGATCCAGTTGATTTGCATACCACTTGACTAATACATTGTTTGTTCCCGGATCCGATCCCATTCCTGTCAGCACAGTTATTCCTGCTTCTTTTGCAGCTTTATCAATGTCAGTAGAAGAAAAAAGGATTGGAACAGCCTCATAGTCATCGCAAATATCTATATAGTTAACCTTTGCTTCAACGGCTGCCCTCGCTACAGCTACAGCCGTTTTATAGAATGGCCCTGCGCAGTTGATAACAACGTCAACATCCCTGATTGCGCTGACCATGCCGTTGTGATCGTTTACATCAATTCTGATGAGCGATACCTTTTCGCTGGCACGCAATTTATCCTGTACTCTACCCGGGTCTGTATTTATGTCCCCTAAAATTACTTTCTTAATCCGCTCCTGTTTAATAAGGTCCCGGGCAACTCCCTGACCCATACCCCCGGTTCCGCCTACAACTAATGCTCGCATTCCAACTACCTCCTTAGATTATAATTTTCTCATATGGGCACATTATTTCTTGTTAATATCGAAATCCCCTTCCAGAAGCTCGGTAAGCACCCCGTGGAGCTTATTGGGGTGATGTACGAAGGCATATCTTGTCCCGAAGAGCTCTCTTGGTTTGCTATCAATAAGTTTGATGTTTTTTTCTTTAAGCTCCAACATTGCCTTTGAAAGGTCATCTACTTTGTACGATATAAGGAAGGCGCCTTCTCCTCTGTTATCAATAAATTTAGCGACTTCTCCATCCGGTGCAGTTGATTCCATAAATTCTACAGCCACTTCACCTATACAATACCGTGCTACTTTGATTTTTTCTGATTCCGCAGTATATTCACATGTTGGCATTAACCCGAAATCTTCTCTGTATATCCTTTTCGTTTGTTCAAGGTCTTTTACCGCAAAACAGATATGGTCAATCTTCTCTATCTTCATTCCTTCACCTCTTATCTTTTAAACCAGTATCTCGTGAAACGTATCTCGTCTTATAACTATTCACTATTCACTATTCACTGCCTTCATCACCTTTCACCTTTTGCTTTTTCTCTATCGCATTTAATATCTTATCCGGTGTAAGCGGAAATTCTTTAATATCGACACCAATGGCATTACAGATGGCGCCACAATAAGCCTGGGCTGCTGACATTGCAATGGACATTCCTGCCTCTTTAGCCCCGTATGGCCCGTTCGGATCAATGGTTTCAACAATAATATTATTGATTCTGGGCATATCGATAGCCAATGGCACCATGTAGTCAAGCTGGTCAGGGTTTAATACCCTTCCGTTATACCAGAGAATATATTCGCTCAGCATACCACCCTGTCCACCCATAGCAATACCACCCTCGAATTGACCTTCGATTACCTTCGGGTTAAGCGCATATCCTACATCCTGAGCAGCGGTAACTTCGAGGACATCAACCTTTCCTGTCTCAGGATCAACTTTCACTTCAGTGATTACCGTACCAAAAGAAAAGGTCTCAGAGAGCTGACCGGAGGGATTTTCCACCCATTCACGCTTGCTATCCACCTTGGGCCAGTAAGATCCTTCACCGCTGATTGACTCGCTCCGGCTTAATGCTATCCTGATTACCTTCGATAGGGATATGGATTTATCCGGACTTTTTTCAATATAAATTTTCCTATCCTTAACGGTGAGTTCATCAGGGCTTGCCTTGAGGGCTTCTGAGGCTATTTTTAAAAGTTTATTTTTTGCGTCCTGGGCAGCAAGCCTCACAGCATTGCCTCCGATAAAGGTCTCACACATTGAGTATGATCCGGGATCGCTTGGCGTGACCTCTGTATCAGCATTGACAAGCTGAACGTCACACACGCCTAATCCTAACTCTTCAGCGGCAATTTGAACGATCATATTGTCGTTACCCTGGCCATTGTCGACAATACCTGTTATGACTGTAATTCCGCCTTCTTCGTTGAATTTAATAAAGGCCTGTGAACCTCCCCTGATCCCCATGGGAAAACCGGTTTGCACTGAGTTGCAACCGATGCCTATTCCATGATATGGGGGAAGTTTACCCCATTTTTCATTCCAGCTCGCTTTCTCGCCGGCCTTAAGAATCGTTTCCGTCATACCACAGCTCGCAACATATGATTTGGTCGGTGTAAACTCACCGACCTTTCTTGCATTTCTGAGACGCATTTCAAGGGGATTAATCCCCAGTTCCTGACCTATCATATCAAGCTGCAGATCAACACCACAGGCAAATGCCCTTCCATGTGTTCTGAACATTCCCCGGATAGGTTTGTTTGTAAAGACCCTGTAACCATTATACCGTATATTATCCATCTGATAGGCCTGTTCCATACACAGAAATGGAACGCTTACCGCTATAGGGCCGGTACTACTGTATGCACCACCATCCATGTGACACGTTATATCACGTGAGATTACCCTACCCTCTTTATTTACCCCTGTTTTTATTGTGGCAATCATGGAATGTGCCTGCCGTGTGGCAATGGAATTTTCCTCCCTTGTATAGACAAGTTTGACAGGTCGCTGGGATTTTCTGGCAAGGAAGGCACAGATCACATCTGCAGGAGAAATCTCGGAACGTCCGCCAAATGCACCACCTATAGCAATCTTCCTCACCCTTACTTTATTTAGGGGTATTTTAAGTACGTTCGATAAGGGTTTTGCCTTCAAGTGAGGACCGGCATTGGGCATCCAGATTTCAAGGCTGCCGGTATGATCGTATTGTGCAACCACAGCATAAGGCTCTCCCTGAAAATATGAGTCCTCCGGCGCTGTGAATGTATCTTCCCTGACATAATAAGACTCCCCAAATCCCTTTGCCACATCACCAACGTCAATGTTTACATGGATATTAATGTTCCCCGGATGATCCTGATGAATCAGTGGTGCACCGGATTCAAGTGCTGATTTCATATCGAATACTGCCGGAAGTTCTTCATATTCTACTTTAATGAGTTTCAGTGCCTGAATTGCCGTGTCTTCATCAACTGCCGCGACAGCCGCAACTTCTTCTCCCACATAACGAACCTTATCCGTCGGCAGGAACTGCTGGTCCTGTGTATAGCGGAACACACCCCATTTGTCAGCACATGTGTCTTTCGCCGTTATAACAGCCTTAACACCTGGAAGTTTTTCAGCTTTTGATATGTCAATCTCAAGGATTTTTGCGTGGGCATAAGGGGATCTCAGGACTTTCCCGATAAGCATACGGGGGAGCATGAGGTCAGAGCTGAATTGGGCCTGTCCTGTTGCCTTTAAAGGCGTATCTATTCTTTTCATGCTTTTTCCGATAAGCGAAAAATCACCCATATCTATTCCCTCCCCCTATTTGATAATGCTTGTATTGCTTCAACTATCTTTGCGTATCCGGTGCAACGGCAGACATTCCCGGAAATGGCAAACCTGATCTCTTCTTCTGTGGGTGCAGGATTGTGATTGAGGAGTGAACGGGCCGTTAGTATCATCCCGGGACTGCAGAATCCACATTGTATTGCATGATGTTCGATGAATGATTCCTGGACAGGGTCGAGTTTTTCACCTTTTGCTAATCCTTCAATTGTGGTTATTTCACAATCTTTTGCCTCTGTGACAAGCAGAAGGCATGATCTCACAGGAAGACCATCAAGCAATACAGTGCACGCCCCGCATGCTCCTTCACCGCAGCTTTCCTTTGTTCCGGTCAATAACAAGTCATCTCTTAAAATCTCTAAAAGGGTGCGGTTCGGGTAAGTGATAATTTCGTATTTTTCATCATTGATTTTTAGTGTTAACGTGATTTTTTTCATAATTACCTGTCCTTTCTTAAATCTTTCAGTGCCTTCTGAATTGCCCTTTTTGTATATATTACTGCCATTTTTCGACGGTATGAAGCAGGCACGGGCAGATTATCAGCAACTTCAACAAATTGAAGAACCGCCCCTGATGCCGCTTCAATGTCTTTATTCGATGGTTTTTTTCCTTTAAGTACTTTGGATGCCTTATCAATGATCTTTGGAGATGACCCCGCAGCACCAAGGACAATGCGCGCATCAATTACTTCTCCATTCATATTTCCAGACACAAACACTGCAGAAGACATTAACGGATATTCAAGGCTCTTCCTGATTCTCAGTTTTTCATAAGCAGAAGAGTATTGTCCTTTTGGGATGGGGATTATAATATCCGTGAGCAGTTCGTTCTCCCCAATTGAGTGCGGGTTCTCACCTTTTCCCGTGAACAGATCGGAAATTAAAATAGTGCGTGACGAGTCACTTTTTTCCAGCTTTGCCTTCGCATTAAAAGAGATTAATGCAGGAGCCATATCACTCTGGTAAACGCTAAAACACCGATTCCCCCCTTTTACCGCCCGGCACATAACGCCACCGGCCTTATAGCAGGGCTTAAGACCATTTCTGAAAAGTTCTGACTGGTTATAATACATACAGCGGCTGTTCTGGAAAATATTCCCCCCGATGGTGGCCCTGTTCTGGATCGGAGGAGCAGCAACTAAGTTTGCAGCTTGAGAAATTCCCTTAAAGAGGTCATTTATCAATGAGGATTCAATTATCTCTCGCAAGGTAGTATTACTTCTGATTATAATCTGGCCCTTACTTTCCTTGATGCCCTGAAGATTTTTTATTTTTCTCAGGCTCAAAATATATGGAGGCACAGAAAGGCCGAGTTTCATTAAACCCACAATTTCAGTGCCCCCTGCAACAATTTTAACCTTTCCCTTGTGTTTTTCAAGCATGGATAAGGCGTTTTTTAATGTGGCCGGTTCCAGAACTTCAAAAGGCGGCAATCTCATAAATACTCCTCTTGTTACAATTTTGAGTTGTTAAGCATTAAGGCTTGACAACAATATAAAGACCATTCTAATATAAAATACAATATAAAATACAAAAGAAGTTTGTATACAGTATACAGTGATTAAAACTATAATTTAATTATTTTCTTGTCAACTAAAAATTAGATTTGTCACCGTAAGCCAAAAATGGCACCGATCATGAATGATAGTAAAACACCAAATGATAATACTGAGTTATACAATATATTTGAGGTAAAAATGGAACATATAGCAAAAAACCTGTTGTTATCAAAGGTGAATGATAAAGACAAAGTACTCATGGAGATTCAGGCAATCATTGAGAAGGTATTTATCGGTTCTGCCATGAAACTCTCAAAAAACAATGTTTCAAAGGCAGCAAAACTTTTAGGAATTAACAGAAATACATTAAGTAAAAAACTGAAAGAAACCAGATAATAAAACAAGATACTGGATACTGGTTTGAACCAGAATCCAGTATCGAGAATATCCAGTATTCAGTCTGCACTTCACTCTTCACGAATGATGCTTCACGGATTTATTTATTAACATATTTCACTATCAGGTCACCTGCTTCTTTTGTCCCCATCCCCATCTTCCCTGCATCGAGAGATTTGATATCCTCTTTCAAGGCCTTTTGAACAGCTTTTTCTAAAATTTTCCAGCCTTCTCCTTCGCCAATGAATTCGAGCATCATTCCGCCTGCAAGTATTGCAGCAAGGGGATTTATCACATTTTTCCCCGTATATTTGGGAGCAGACCCACCCATCGGTTCAAACATGGACACTCCCTCAGGATTTATATTCCCGCCTGCAGCGATGCCCAGGCCGCCTTGAATCATTGCCCCGAGGTCAGTGATAATATCTCCAAACAGATTATCAGTAACAATCACATCAAACCACTCCGGGTTTTTCACCATCCACATACAGGTAGCGTCAACATGGGCATAGTCTGTTTTTATATCAGGGTATTCCCTGGCAACCTCATAAAAAGTTCTTTCCCAGAGGTCAGAAGCATAAGTAAGGACATTCGTTTTGGCACACAAAGTAAGTTTTTTTTCTTTGTTACGTTTTTTTGTGTAGTCAAAAGCAAAACGTATGCATCTTTCCACACCTTTTTTTGTGTTAATAGACTCCTGTGTGGCAACTTCATCTTTTGTCCCTTTTTTTAAAATTCCACCTGCCCCTACATACAGCCCTTCCGTGTTCTCCCTTATGACAACAAAGTCAATATCGTCAGGTCCTTTATTTTTAAGCGGCGTGTCAACACCTTCATAGAGTTTCACGGGTCTCAGGTTGATATACTGGTCAAGCTCAAATCTTGTCCTTAATAGAATGCCTTTTTCGAGTATCCCGGGTTTAACGTCAGGATGACCTATTGCCCCAAGATATATTGCATCGAACTGTCTCAACTCGCCAAGGACACTATCAGGAAGTATTTCACCTGTCTTTAAATAACGTTCCCCCCCAAGATTATAATAGGTGTATTTCAACGTAAATCCCAATTTTTTCGATATGACATTAATAACTTTTATCCCTTCTGCAACCACTTCAGGACCGGTCCCGTCACCTGGTATTACAGCGATATTATATGTTTTACCCATTGCTACCTCCATATTTTTTGTGAATAGTCGTTAGTGAATAGTATATAGTCAAAGATATTTTGTGCTGTTCACTATTCACTGTCTTAACCGCTCTACGCTCTATGCTGAGCGCTCTATACTGTATTTTAAGGCTTTTGCCCCGATGTCTTTTCTGTACTGCATGCCTTCGAACTCTATATATGAAACCGCGTCATAGACTTTCTTTATGGCGTCTTCATATGTTTTTCCTGTAGCGGTTACTCCGAGAACCCTCCCGCCGGAGGTATAAAAATCATTTCCAACCTTTTTTGTGGCGGCGTGGAATACCATGATATCTTTCTTGTTTTTCAGGTCTTCGAGGCCTCTGATAACTTTGCCTTTTTCCGGTTTATCAGGGTACCCCCTCGAAGCGATGACAACACATATGGAGACGCCCTCTTTCCATTTGATATGCTCAATCGTATTCAATTTACCTTCTACACAGGCTAAAACGATGGGCACAATATCGCTTTCCATTTTAAAAAGAATCGGCTGTGTTTCCGGGTCCCCGAGTCTGGCGTTGAATTCAAGGGTATAGGGGGTACCGCCTGACAGCATTAATCCGTCATATAATACTCCTTTATACACTACCCCTTCGCTCTGTAAAGCCTGTATGGTTTTGAGCATTATGTTTTGATTAATCGCCTCTTCCATATCCTTACCGATAAATGGAATCGGTGTATAGGCGCCCATACCGCCGGTATTAGGACCTTTGTCATCGTCTAACAGCGCTTTATGGTCCTGCGAGGCGAGCATAGGCAATATCGATTTCCCATCGGTAAATGCAAGGTATGATGCCTCAACACCCGGTAGAAAATCTTCAATAATAACGTTTTTACCTGCATCTCCATGAATCAGGTTGACCAACAGATCTTTAAGAACACTTTCACCTTCTGCCTGGTCTGTTATAACATAAGCCCCCTTCCCCGCGCATAAACCATCAGCCTTTACAACATATGGCGGTTTTAATCCCTTCAGGTATTTTTCTGCCTTATCATAGTCAGAAAATATTTTGAAAGGAGCTGTAGGTATCCCGTATTTATCCAGCAATTCCTTTGTAAATACCTTGCTTGTCTCAATCAAGGCACCTTTCTGCCTGGGTCCGAAAATGGGAATACCCTCTTTTTCGAAGCCATCTACAATCCCTGATGCAAGAGGATTTTCAGGTCCCACGATGACAAGCTCAATTTTTTCTTTTTTTGAGAATGCGATGAGCCCATCCGTGTCATTAGCATTCATATCAACACAGGTTGCCATCTCGGAAATTCCCCCATTTCCGGGGATACAGAAAATAGTGTTTACCTTTTTTGACTGCGACAATTTCCATACGAGGGCATGTTCTCTCCCACCACCACCAATAACAAGAACCTTCATTCCGATTTTCCTTTCATATTTGTGTCTGATACTGGACCAGTATCCAGTATCAAGTATCTATCGTTTCACTCCTGCCAGATATGCAGTAATAGCGCCATCATAATCTGCGGTAGTTGCAAATACCTTTTTAGCCAGATAAAACCTGAAATCCTCTGTGGTTGCACCGTTGTTTGCCTTAATATTTTCCATAGCCTTCGAATAATCCTCATGGTCGACAACTACAGTAACAAATTTAAAGTTTTTTGCTGCCGCCCTTATCATCGACGGGCCGCCGATGTCTATATTCTCTATCGCTTCCTCAAAGGTACAGCCTTTGCTTATCACTTCCTTAAAAGGATAGAGATTCACAACTATCATATCGATATGTTTTATCTCTAAAGTCTCCATTGCTTTCTGATGTTCCGCATTATCCCTGATATTGAGTATCCCGCCGTGTACCTTCGGATGCAACGTCTTTACCCTTCCATCCATAATCTCAGGAAAACCCGTATAGGCGCTTATCTCGATGGGGTTAACACCTATGCTGTCGAGATATTTTTTTGTGCCACCCGTTGAAAGGATTTCCACATCATAGCCTTTCAGGAATGGAGCCAATTCCGATAGACCTGCCTTGTTCGATACACTTATCACTGCCCGCTTAATCTTCATATAACCCTCCTTTTAGAGTCCCAATTCTTCGTTGATTAAATAAACAGAGATGTCTGTTCCGCCCGGTTTTCTCTGCATAATCGATATAATCCTGCATATTCTCGCCTCAGATCTGCAATCATGACAGTGGCCTGTTTCTGCACATGGCAGCGAGAGATTCAGCCTTTTTGCATTCATTGGTGCAGCTACATTTTTAATCCTCTCAATTCCTGCATTCATGTCAGGCACTATTTTATTGTAACCTGCAATAATGATTACTTTTTTTGGTCCATATGCTGTGCTGTTGGTCCTGTTGCCAGAACCATCGATATTGATAATTTCACCTTTTTCTGTGATTGCATTGGCGCTTGAGAAAAAAAGATCGCATGTCAACTGCTGAAATCTGATCTCGCTGATCTCCTCCTTTGAAAGCCCTGGTTTCCAATGGTCAAGAAGCACAACATCCTCGTTTTTCAAGTGCTCAACAATACCCAAATCCCTTACGGTGAGGGAGCCGCCAAACCCTATTTTCATCTTGGGTTTTACATAACTCAACACCTTGTCCATAAGGGTTTCCCTGTCAGGGAAAAAGGCCGCGTCAAAAAAATTTGACTCAAGTGATTTTACTGCCCTCTGGATCGTTTTTTCGTTATGCCATTTTCTTATCTCCATACTTGCACCTCTCTTTCATCCCCCTGAAATTTTTTTTGGAAGGAAAACACAATACGGGATTTATAGTAAATGCTGGTACGATAATTTGTCAATAACAATCTTCCCGGTAATGTGTTGTTCTCGTACTATACCGAGTTATTGCTCTTTATGCATATAGAATATGTTGTTGCCGAAATGGAAACTTTTTATTTTTCCTGCATGCTCCATAGTCCGGAGGGTATCTTTCGCCTTTTGTAATGTCAAGCCGGTAGTCCTTACAATATCATCTAATGTTAATGATCTTCTTTTGAGTATATCCAGGATTGTTTCTGCCCGGTCTTTAATATCCTTTTTCGGCCTGAATTTTTTAAAACTGCAGACAACTTCACAATTATCTCCAAAAAATCTGCTTATCTTTTGAAGCTCAGATTGACTTATCCCTTTCGCAGCATCATCTTTTGGAGGTCTTGTCACGGTATTCAACTGAACCTTATCAACACCAAGAAGACCGATGATCTTTTTGAATTTATCCAGTTCTTCTGCGTCATCATTTATATCCTTCATAAGCATGGTTTCAAGCCAGATTTTACCTTCATACTCGTTTCTGAATTTTTTCAGACTCTTAATAATTAAGTCCAGTTCTATGAGGGAATGGGGTCTGTTAACATAATGGAATATGTCTTCGCTTGCTGCATCGAGGGATGGCAGAACAATATCTGCGAATTTTAAATCTTGTCTGACATCTTCATCATAGAGAAGTGAGCTGTTTGTGATTACCGATACAGGAATATCAACCCTCTTTTTAATCTCTTTTATCATCCGACCAATATCGACATTAAGGGTTGGCTCACCTGAGCCGGAGAAGGTTACAATATCAATATGGTTTTGGGGGGCACACGCTTCGACTATTTCATCAACCACTTCCTGAACATCAAAAAAACTTTTTCTCTGAATCTCCTGATTTGTTGTTTTGCCTACCTGACAGTAAATGCAGTCAAAACTACAGAATTTTCTCGGAATAATATCAACCCCAAGGGAAAACCCCAGTCTTCTCGATGGAACCGGACCAAAGATAAATTTATTCATAGTGAAATAATAATAGATTATTAACGGGAAAAATCAAACAAAAATTCATTTCAGAGTGATATTCTGCCCTTCACTTATTTTAAAATTGTTGATAACATTGACTTTAATTTTGCAAATAGTGTATTATTAAAATATGGGCGGTTAGCTCAGATGGTTAGAGCGCTGGTCTCACATACCAGAGGTCGTAGGTTCGACTCCTATACTGCCCAC
>JAPLKA010000084.1 GCA_026388315.1 Pseudomonadota bacterium
CAGAGGCGACATCGAGGATAACAGCACAATAAACTTTGATGCTGCCATGGATGTTTCAGGTGTTGAAAGAATCGCTCCTCTCTTTTTTTTTGACAGCAAAACCACTAAAGGTGAACTCGAACTCAATGTGGTAGTGAGAAGCTTAAAGTTCCCCGTAAAAAAGCTACCATACATAAACGGATATGCAAAGATACGCAACGGCATTTTAAAACTGCCGCAGATGCATAAACCATTCGAAGATATCAACCTCACATCAACCTTTCAAGGTGATAACTTTAATATTGATGTGAATAATTTAAAGTTTGACAAGAACATTCTCAACACCGGAACACTCCATGTCGAAGGGTTTGAATTCCCCCGTTTTTCCCTCTTTATCAACATGGATAATTTTGAATACGATGATTTACAACCTGCCGGAGACTTTGAAATTCCCGTGGTTTATAAGAACAGTATAATGTCGAATGCAAGCGGCGACATATTCTTGCGGACAAAAAAGATAAAAATAGGCATTGTAACGGGCGAAAACCTCAACATCAAAGGAGCATTCAACAATAGAATACTGAATGTTTCTGAATTGAAGATGGATTCTCTTGAAGGTAATGTGGATTCCCATGGTTCAATAGATTTTTCAGCCCCGCTCCCGCATATGTATGCAAATGGAAAATTGAACAACATTGCGAGTGGGGTTTTTCTAGAATCATTTGGTGGAAAGTCACAGGTAATAGAAGGCAAAACAACTATATACGGGCATATAGACTCATCAGGAAAAACTATGAAAGAACTGTCCGGCAATATAAGCGGTGATCTTGCCATATACAGTCAAAATGGGTTAATAAAGCGCTGGAATCTGCTCTCGAAGATTTTCGGACTCCTCAACGTATATGACGTCTTCCGGGGAAAATCCGACCTGGCAAAGGAGGGTCTTCCGTATACAAGGATGGGTGCAACTTTTTCAATAAAGAATGGTATATTCAGCACAAAAAACTTCCTTATAGACAGCCCCTCCATGCTGATTAACGGTGACGGTAAACTGAACATGAAAAAGAATGAAATAGACGGTACCATTACTGTATCACCCCTTGTGACGGTGGACAGAACAATAGACAGGATACCCATCCTGAGGAACATCCTGAAAGAAAAGGAAAAGGGGTTTCTCTATGTAGTGTATAATGTAAAAGGCCAGTTAGACAACCCTGATATTAATGTCAGCTTTACGAACAGTGTGGGGCATAAAACCATTGAAATTTTGAAGAACATATTAGTGCTGCCGAAAGGAATGTTTGAATGAGAAACTGGGGTCTAAATGATTCAATGAAAATAGGCATAATAGGCGCGGGCAAAGTGGGTACATCCGTCGGGCATGTGATGAAAGACAAAGGGCTTCATGTGGTGGCGGTATCTGATAAATTTGAAGCTCAGCTCAATGTTGCAAGGAACTATATGGGCAATGGGTTACTCTATACCCATGACAACATGGAAATCATCCAATCTTCAGATGTAATTGCCATTACCACCCAGGATAGGGCAATTACAGAGGTGGCAGGCGAAATATACGAGAAATCGGAGAGGCTTGACGGTAAACTCTTTTTCCATACAAGTGGCGCACATCCGGCTTCTATTCTTTCACCACTTGATATGAAAGGGGCTCTTTTAGGCTCCCTTCACCCTTTACAGACCTTTCCTGATATTGAGAGTGCAATCCGTGTTATCCCTGATACATATATATTTATTGACGGTCATGAAGAGGCAATTCCTGTTTTAACCCTTATAGGCAAGACAATCGGCTTTGATGTTGTGAGGATAGAAGGGAAAAACAAGGTTCTCTACCATTTATCAGCGGTCTATGTATGCAATCTTTTGTGCGCCCTCCTCTATGCAGGACAGGACATTATGAATAAAGCCGGTGTGGAGCTTCAACCGTTTTTCCCTATCATAAAGGCCACATTGAAAAATATTGAAACCAAAGGTCCTCTCATGTCACTCACCGGTCCGGTCATCAGGGGTGATGCAGAGACCGTTTTCTCCCACCTCCAGGCGATGGAAGGCCTTGAACTCTATACAAAGGTCTACAAAGCCCTCTCTTCGGTAGCGCTTGATATGGTCAGGAAGAGAGGTGTGCTTGATGATGAGATACTTGAGAAGTTGCGGGAAATACTGGATAGTGAAAGGTAAAAGGTGCAAGCCTTAATCCTGCCGAAGGCAGGACAAGGTGAAAGGAGCGGGCTGAAGGAGAAAGACCGACTTGAAGTGTCTATGAATTAATACAAAAGCGTTACCCATCAACCCGGAATAATCTGATACCTATATGCATGTTCGGTCAATCAAGCCTTCAAATACTGCTTTAAATCCCGATAATAGTTTTCATGAGGACCGATCATAACAAGTTCCAAGTCTTCACCAATTTTTCGATATGCAAGCAGGTGCTGCATACTCTTAAGTTTAAACTTATGCACAAAAACTCCTCGCAGGTCACCTTTCTTTTCATCCCCGATGCTCGGGTCTTCCACAATTTTATTTATTTCTTGATCCAACGAATCCTTCTCCGGTTTAGACATCTTCTTTACTTTTTTCTCAAATGATCTGGACTGATATACTTTCATTAAGGTCTATCCAAAAATGTATTCGGTCTTCTCTCCCTGATCCAGTTCGTCCAATCCAATTAACATTTCTTTGATAAGAGAATATGGCAGGTCAGGATTTTCTTCGACACATTTGCCCATTTGTGCCCAGTGCTCAATCTGCCCGGCTAAAGATCTATGGTCAATTCGTCCAAATCTCTTTGCTTCACCTACAAGTCTTTCTGATATTCTTACTGCTGTAGCCATAATCGTTCCTCCGAATATCTTTATTGCAATATGCTATCATTATATGTCTATAGACTGCATAATACAACAAAAGATTGCACATTCGTTCTGAGGGTAACACCAGGCATCAGCCAGAGGCCGGCTTTATGGCCGATTCGCTGCATCCATTCGTTATGTGCGTCTACTATTTACCTTTTCTTTCATCTTGGCATCAAACTTTTCTTTGATGATAATGACCCGCTCGTGTTTCGGTACAGTCCGGTCACTCAGTTTCTCTCCTCTGCCTTTTCGTGTTCATGCTGCAGCCGCTTCTGCCTCTTGAAGAGCATGGTGAACGTGAGGCCCGTTAGAATTATGCAGAGAGTAGCATCGAAGTACACCCACCCCGGTAAGTTGATCATGGAGCTTCGCCGAAGAACAGACAGCCCGGCCGACAGGGACATAAGGCACGCCCAAACCAGGGTGATGAGGCGACACCCTTGGATAAACTTTGGGTCGTTCCATCGTTCTTTGGGCACGTCTCTTCGGGCATACTGCAAAGCAAATGGCTTCCCCACCAATATGGTTAGCCACATGGTGCCGGCAAGTGCGGTGTTGGCCAATAAGTCCATGTTGTCTGCCACCCAGACCACCTTGAAGAGATTCACGAGAACAACGCAAAAGCAGAAAAAAAACAACGTTCCCCACTGAAGAATATAGCCCCGTCTCAGTTCACCAAACCCGAACACGAGGGACGCAAAAAGACTTACAATTATGGCGCGTTCCAGGCTCATCAAGGTGTGACCAGCAAAAAAGAGAAAGAGCATCCAGGGAACAAAACCAAGTAGCAAAACACCGAGTTCTTTTAAGTCGCGCATATACCCTCCAAGAGATTTTGTAGTCATGTTCTAAGGCCAGCCCAACACAAGCGTCAGCCAGAGCCCGCTTTCCGGGCGATTGGCTGTATGCCTTTGTTATGCCATTCTTGAACGGATACTTTCCCTTCGTTGTATTTATGAATAAGCATCGAGATGAGGGATTGATAGGGGAGACCTTCTTCAATCGCCTTTGCCTGGATTTTCTTTAGGTCTCGCTCGGTCATTCGGATGTTGATCCTTTTCTGTTTGGTCAAGCTATTGCGGGCATATTCCTCATACTGCTTCTTTTCTTTCTTGGTGAGATCGGAAACCCACTCTTCGGTTTCAAGCGACCTTGATAGTTCCATTTCATCTTTATCAATATATTCTGCTTTTTTCATCTTTTTCCTCCTAAGCGCTTCTTCGTTGCCTTGCTGTTGGGTATTATTGTTTTTAAGAATATTTTCTCACCATCCTCAACATACGGCACCGAATAGATATAGTCCTCGATCTTCACCAAGAATATTCTCTGATTCGGGTATTTCTCCGGGTTCGGATGCCTTATGCGGTCAACCAGATCTCCCGAGACAATAGCCAGTACAACTTGTTCAAACGACACTCCGCGCAGTTTTTTGAGCAACTCATTTTTGTCATCATTCCAGTCATAATATTTCATAAAAGTGTGCCTATTGTATTCTTCTTATAGAGTAGCCGAGTTTGATGCTTCTGTCAATCATTTTGAAGGCATAACGGGAAGCTAAGCCGGAGCGGCCCAAGGGGCCACGATTGGCTCCAGCGGCTTATTAAGCCTTTTTTCTCTCGATAAGATATCCGGAAACATACTTATGAATGATACTGGATACCAACGTCTGGTAAGGTATGCCCTCTTGTACCGCGATAACCTGTACTTGATCCAAGTCTTTTGAAGACATGCGAATGTTTATCCGCTTGTCTTTTTGCAGTGTATTTTTTGCATACTGCTGGAGCTTCTTGATTTCCTTCTTCGCATTCTTAACTGGTACCCATTCTCCACGTTCATATGATTCAAGGATATCTTTTTCCTCATCATCCAGGATTATCTTTTTCATTTCTTTTCCCTCACATACTTGTTTGTAGCTTTTCTGCTAGGTATAATTGTTTTAAGAAATATCTCTTCATTGTGTTCAACATAAGGAACAAGATATGCGTATGCATCAATCATTAACACAGCAATTTTCTGTCCTGGATACCTTTCTTGATTTGGATGTTCAATGGTATCGAGAACTTCACCTCTTTCCATTAGCAGGACAACTTGCTCAAAGCAAACGCCCCTATTGTTCTTTAACAATTCATTCTTTTCATTGTCCCATCTGAATATATTCATATGCTTATATTACGACAACGTGTGCCTTATGTCAATATATTTTTGTGGCTTTTTTGGCATAATCGCCATCACCCAGAGCGTAGCGATTGGGTGTATGGGGTGGTTATGTGGAGTTTTTTGTTGTTTTTTCCGTGTCAATAATGCCTCTGTTTTCACAGGTTACTTACTTTTTAAAAACGCCCCCTTGGTCTCTACTGCTTTCCGAAATTCAAATGGCTTGGACTGCTTGAACTGCCCCGTGACATCGCCTACCCGATCAAGCTCGTTCACCAGATCGAGCTTCAAAACCGGGCTGCCCTCTTTTAACTGCAGCTTATCGAGATAGACCCAGATGATGTTCGGACTTATTGTAGACTCGAAGTAATAGGCCCGCTTGGTAAGATCGGCCACCGTCCGCCAACGAGTGGAAGAAATGTTGGGCCTTAGCGGGTCGGAAACCCCAAAGGGCGCTGACACGTTTCGCATCACACTCAGCAGGTACGCAATCGTTTCGCGCTTGTTTTCCGGCTTGGGCAGGCTTTCCAGATATCGCGCAGCACGGACGAAGCGGTCAGGGGACTGCTCTGAACCGGGCAAATCCTTAGCACCACCGAACGGCTTGTATTGCTTGAGGTTGGCAAGCTGTTCATCGAAGGGCGGCGAATTTGTCATGACCGTGTACTTGCGATCGTGATAGATTTTGGGCCTGCCATCGATGTACTCGATCACGGCCGAGTCTCCCGTCGCATCAGCCAGTGCTAAATGCCCGGCTGCTACTCTGTTCGTCGAGCCCATAGGGCCTGTGACTATCTGGAACGGTTTTGTTTCAATGAATCTGACCGCATCTGCCACAGTCTCGAAGCTATCCAGGAAGTATTGGGTTGCCAGGGTGAAGGATATGCCGGGGATGGACTCATCTCTCTTACCGTAATCCGACTCCGCCAGCCATAGCGGGTTGACGGCCAAACCTTTCTCGTTCATACCGTCAACAGTCATGATATTGTAGCCCGAAGCTATCAGGCTCCCGTACTTCGACGTCCACTTGAGCGAATTCTTGCCGACTCCGCCATCTCTCTGGATTCCCCGTGGAAAAACCCAGAGGTCGGTCTTCATGTCTTCGAACCAGTCCATATTGCGGCCGACTACGATTGCTTGTCCATTGTTGTTCCACAATACCCTGGAACAAGGATATACGGGGCAAACAAACAAGGCCAATAAAATCAGGGCCATTAAACATGCACTCCATAATTGTTTTTTTAGATTGCTCATGTCATCCTCCTTCTTCATATGGTTATCTTTCTGCCTAAAACACAAAGCTGAGCCAGAGGCAACGCTCTTTGTTGCCGATTGGCTCCAGAGATTTGTTGGAACTTTTTTGCCTCTATCTGCTTCTCCATGTTTTTGTTTTATTATATCTTCTATTCCGTTTTTTGTCTTTATTCTTATCTCAACTTTCAATAAGATGAAAACCTGCCATTTTCAAGAACCTTCCTTTTTACCTTCCTGTACTCAAATAAAGACATTTTTCAAAAGGTTTCCAAGATTATATTCACAGTGAATATAAATAATATATGATTGTTCAAGCCCAAGCCTGTATTGACTTTACAGAGATTTCCTGTTTTACACCAACAGTTGGTGTTAGCGCTACAGACACAGTGTCTGTAATCGCCAAAAATAATCTGAAATCGAATTTCTTTTCCATAACGCAGAGTTGAGCCGGAGCGTTAGCGATCGGCTCCAACGACTGGTTGGCCAATATATTCAACATGAAGACCTGAATTCTTTGCAGCCATAAATTGCCTTATGTCAGACGTTATAAACAAGTCAGCCCCCCATTCAAGGGCACATGCGACATGAAGAGAGTCCATAGCGCGTAACGCATTGTTCTCCAAGAGTTTTACCGAGCGCGAGACTACTGAAGGTGTTATATGCAAAACCGTTATATCGCTGACATCATTCAACAGTTGTTTTTTTACGGCACGATAATCAACAAGAGTTAAAATATTTTCTCTCAGTCGCCTATTGAGGCCAGAAATAATTTCGGGCACCAAAACAACAGAGAAAGCTAACTCCGAAGCATCTTCCAAGAAACATTCCAGTTTTTCGCTGCCGATCTCTTGCACATATCTTTTGGCAAACGATGATGAATCAACTGCAAGCTTCATGGGGTCATCTCACGCTCTTCTAAGATAGCCGAAGATAAATCGCTTCCCTGAATGCGCAGACGGATTCCTGGTTGCTTCCATGCCGGGGATCTGTGTACTTTATCAGAAAACGGGACTACTTCCGCTACGGGCTTTCCGCGCCTGAGAAGAATAATTGTCTCTCCATGTTCTACCTCAGTTATTAAATCTGAAGCCTTTTTACGGAAATCTGTGAATGCAACACTTTTCATTTACGCACCTCCTAATGTGTACATTCAACTGTACATTACAGGTGGTATTTTGTCAAGATTAGATTTTTATGGCCAACGGGGAGCTGAGCGGTGGCACGACCCTGCTCACACCAAAGGTGTGACTGCAGAGGGAGTGACAACGTTCCAGCGTTTTGTTAGGCGGACCGCTGGTAGCGGTACGCCGTGCCCGTAAGGGCAACAAATCGATGAGAGCGTAGCTCAGCTCCACGTAAGGCGGACGAGGAACCGAGCGGATCAGCGAACGCAGTGAGCAGCGAGGTGACGAGAGCGTGGAGGAGCGCCCATTGCTTTTAATTGCTTTTAATTGCCTTTATTATGCCTTTATCATTCATAATATTATCCGGGCGCGACTCAAGCGGTCCGCCTTACACGGGGATCAGCCAGAGCCTGATTTTTAGGCGATTGGCTGAATCCATTGGTTATGCTGTCTTTCCATTTCATGTCCTTTGTCACCGACTGATGTCTGTCTTTCTCCAAATGTCCAAATTTACCCACGCCCCTTTGGCCCCCTGTAGCCTGTTGTATTATTCATACTACAATGAACTTAACATTATAGTTTTTCCACAAAGAATTTATCAGAGCTTGTTCTTTGTCAGCACTTACAGAGCTTTTAATATCCTGTGCTGGCGTTGTGTCCACCAATAGATAGATTATGAAATTGAATTGTGTCGAATAAACAAGTGCTTGACCGATACCAGAGCGTAAGGATTGGCCAGAATCTCCTTTTTTTAACTCCATGGCAATTCTAAGCTTCTCGTTTATTTCCAGTACAGAATCGGGATGATGATTTGTCGCGAAGAAATTAAAACTTGGAACTGGGGTAGCAATTTTTTGTTCCCATTTAAAGCCTTCCTTTACAATTCTTGTTGATTTTTTTTCCGAAAACCCAAAATGACTCGACAGAATGGATGGCAATTCTCTTTCCAACTGAAGGAACAGCATCATTTGAATTTGCCTTTCGGAATTGTGTTTTAGACTTACAATCTTTGCAAAGATTTCATTCTTTTCCAACGATGATATTATTGCATTCACCAAAGAAGATTTTTTTCGTGTTTGAGCGGTTTTTTTCATATGCCTTCCTTTTTCAACGTGGGATATTGCGTAACTATCCTGTCCCTATATTTGTTGTCTAACTCAATTGGCCCCTTCGATACATCTCCTCTATTGCTGTGGCATAACAAAGAGCTGAGCCAGAGGCAGGTTTTATTGCCGATTGGCTCCAGCGTCTGGTTCGACGGTCCTCAAAAGATGCGACGCCAACGTTTGAAGGCACGCACATCATCGGCTGTCAGTGCGAACCACTCGTTCTTCATACGCTTATCCGTAAACCTACGATGCCAATAGACTTCAACCCCTGCGGGATCATCTGTCTCGATGACATGAATCGGCTCGATCTTCTCCGGAAGCTCAATGCCTATCTCACCTTCCCGTCGTAGTTGGTTATTTGTGCGACCGATTTTATACTCCCGACGAGAGCCATGTTTCAGAAGATAGACATAGCCAACAACAATTTTACCGCTCGACGCAACATCATCATTGTCCACCGGCAAATGCGCACGGAGGTAATCCTCACAATGCTCAACCACGTCGTCGAAGCCTTGTAGTAAACGGCAATGCTCAATGAGTTTCTTGGCCAAATCTGTTTTGGTTCCTAATCGGCCAAAGGTTCTCGAGCTTGGGAATTCGGGATCGCTCCGGCGCTTCAGGCGAAGCTCGCCTTCAGTTGGTAGCTGCCCCAATTCTCGGGTATATTCCGCATATTTTTCAAGAAGCAATTTGATATCGAAAGCTGTGTTGAATTCATTCGCGATAAACCCTGCCTCCCGAACTGCATCACCCCATTTTGCCCAATGGACGCCGAACCAGTCTGTTCGTTTGATTCCAGTTTCTGCCTCGAAACGTGCCTCGCCCAACGGGGCACCGCCGTTGGCAGCTGCCGTGCGGGTAATCTCGTTAAGAATATGTAGCTTCTTCACGTTTTACCTCTGTCGTCGAATCGGGGCAGTTAAGCCGTGCCCCGAAGGGGCATCGGTCTTCAACTCCTTGTTCTCCCGAAGCGGAGCGACGGGAAGGAGTTGACGGCTTAACTGCCCCGATTCTCCCGGCGCGAAGCGCCGGGAGAACAACGAAATCAGCCGCGAGTGTAACGAGTCGGCTGCATTGCTTCGTTGGACCTATGTTTTCCACAAATGTACAGTTTCGAAATCTTTCTTTCGCACGATATTGAAAGAGCGAAACGCTAACCTTGCCTTTATGACAGCCAACTTTGAGGTTTTAGGCAAGGAATCTTCTATTTTCTGAATTGGAATATCACAAAGAGGACCTAAGACAATGCCCTTTAAGCTTATGTCTTTTCCAAGTTCATAGAAGTACATATCCCCTTCCTTATGGCACTCAGATTTCCTCAATATTACACGGACCTCTTTCTCGTATTCCCATTCAACGTATTTTGTAAGCCATAAGCCTTCAATGTCTTCCCTATCTAAGCCCGTCGTGAGCTTTTCATAATTTAAGGAATACCGGTTTATTCTATACGCGATGGGATGAGCAACACTGTCCGAGACGTAGAACTCAAGGGCAACCCCTTTATGTCGATTAGCATAGTGGCTCCACAATAATGGACTTTCCCAATTCTTGCTAAAGCAGAGTATTCCATAGTCTCTCGCCATAGCACTTTTAAATTCTCTGATCTTTTTCCTAAATTGTCTGTCTGGCAACTCCACTGCGTTAAGCTCAAAAGGATCATTTAAGTCGTCAAGCAATGAGACTTTGAGCCTCTGAGCAGCTACCACATCTAACGCATGTTCTTCAGGTATGAAATGAAACAATCTCACATGGTCTCCAGATGATTATGACTTCACTAGTCTAACGACCACATAACCCGCAGGGGCTTTATCCCTGTCGGGTTGATGTGTTTGTTATGGGATCTTTTATGAAATATTATAATGAAGACCTCCTGCTTTTAAAAATGCGAGCATATATATTAGAACAGTGTTTTTTAAGAATGGCCACCATTGTAGATTATGATAAATATAAAAATTGGATTGAGAAGAGTCATGACAATAACAACCTTATCAAGAACAAAAAGCAGCCGACTATATCGCTTTATTGTCTTCGGTTTTTTGCTGTCATCAGGTTTATCGGGCACAGTATTGAACAGTTCGGAAAACGCCTCATTAAGTTCTCTTGTCTTTTGCCCGGTGGTGTCAATAAAGGATTGCCTCATTTGGTAAATGAGAACCACAATACCAACAACCGGAGTAAACGAAAGCACAAAATAAGGAATGATAAACGGAGAGTAAAGAGAAGGCTTAATGGCAACCATGATTGAAAATGCCGTAATCAATATGCCGTTGAATGTCAGCAGGGAATTATATAAGAGATGATGCAAACTCTCCGCACTATCAGCATTGTATTTGAGCGATTCAAGTATGTTGTTAATTTTATCTATACCCATAACAAGTTATTATGAGTCATACCTTTGTCCTTGCCATGAATTCGGTAACAGCCATGCACATCATTTTTACCTGCTCTGCATTGTATTGTTCGTAGGCACCGTGCGCAGCTTTGTTGCGCAAATCTAACCAGGCCGTGACGTTCTTCTGATCCAGCTTGCCATATACGCCCTTTTTCGCCAGCTCAGTGTTTAGGAAATCTGCCTTCAGGGGAAGTGCCTTTCCGGTCTTATCGTCACGAGTGGTATCTATTGCATTTCTGACGGATAGCTCTCTTAGGTGCTGCTCCAGAACACCACCAGCCATTACGGCAGAAGCGTCCTTGTACCCCTCGGTAAGAAGATACTCCGCCATTTCCAGAAAACCGGAAAACACTTCTGAAGCAACAATTCCTTTGAGAGAGGAAAGCCAGCCAGACTCAATTTCGTTCTTTGCAGCTTTGATTATTCCGATACCCCATTTTGCCAAGGATTTGAGGGACGACGTGACCTTCTCGTTGAATTCGCGGTAATATGGGTGGTCCTCTCCAAATACCTTACGTAGATAGGAAATACTTGACGACCTGAATTCACCAAATAGCTCGGGGGATACCCAGACAGTATGGTGTGCATCGACCATTTCCGTTGCCAGCACATCGTTGCCCAAATCAATCAAACGTTCAGCTTCTTTGATGAGGTTGTCAGTCTTCATGTCGTTTCTTCAAGCTCATAACCCGTGGCTTACCGTCAAGGGCCGCCTTCTGGTCTGAGTCCGCTGTAAACCCGTGCCATGAGGTTCTATTCATGATCATTTCTATGATAAAGAATACATGATAGAACGCCAGCCAGAATTTTCCGGTGGCCTTCTTCCATGTCGTCAAAATGTAATTGGCCTCTTACTATTGCGGCCCTTATTCTTCCGGCCGCAGCTAATACCAAGTTTTTTTGTTGAATGTCACTAAGACTTCCTTGTTCAAGAATGGCCTCATAATCTTCGCCAACCCAACGACCACTAATCTTCCTCACGTTCCATCCAAGATCCGAAATAACATGCTCTGCGAGCCGATCTTCATGGTCATGATATTTCGATGGTGGATTGACGTTAGCCAACTCTGCAATAAGAACGTTTAATAGGTTTGAGCAGCTTTCTTCTTCTACGAGATATTCTTTTTTCTCATAATCCCAAATCAATTCCCAATTCGGTCTAATATGTGACAGAGGTCTTGTAACAAGATAGCCCAGATATTCACATCGATGGAAAAATGACACTATGTCCTCACTCGGTACTTGCAATGCATCCATTTTCTTTCTCATAACAAGTTATTCTATAGTTTCTGCCTATTTCCACAAATCAATTATTCTTTCGCGATTCTATCCAATAACAATGCTCTGATGTCCATACAAATTATGGTCTTACCAACCTCTCAGTGACAACTTAAATCGTTGATATAATAATGTATAATCTCTTGATAAACTATTTGCAATAATATTATTTTATCTTTCCGTATATCATGTCAATTTTAAGATTATATAGAAATCGGAGGATTCCGGATGTTTGCTATCCCTTCTGCTTTACAGGCCAAATTTGAAGAACATTTACGGAACAAGACCGGATAAGAATCAGGATCGGACCAACCCCTAAAAATACTGGATTATGGAGTAGGGATTATGGATTATCAGCCTGTTGCCCAAACATATATGCAACCAATATAATATTGAAATATGAGCCGGAAGAACTTTTTGCGAATCGCGACTTCAAGCTTCCTTGGGACCCTGCCGGTAAGCAGAAATGTGCTCGCGGCCAGTGCCGCGCCTGGGCCGGCCTGATTTGTTCGAAGCCCAGTGGCAAGTTAGAAGGCCGAATGGATGCGAACCGTTGCATGGGTAAGAAAGCGCAGGGAGCAGAGAGCAAAACAGTGTTCCGGCGAAAACCATTTTGGACAACAGGCTGTTAACACTGTCTCTTACGGCGGGCATTTCGCACAGATCGACCTGAACTGCATGGTGCTGAGGTAGCGGTCACCACGGTCGGGTAGTATTACCACGATTATGCCCTGGTCTATTTTTCTCGCTATCTGGAGGGCCACTGCCGCTGCGGCGCCGCTGGATGTTCCCACGAAAATCCCCTCTCTCAGCGCAAGGAGTCTTGTAACTTCAAAGGCTTCACCATCTTCAACCATCACTTTCTCATCCAGCATCTCCGGCTTATAAATCCTTGGAACCATCGATTCTGTCATATTCTTCAGTCCCTGTATCGTATGCCCCTGGACAGGCTCTACACCGACAATTTTTACAGAGGGTTTCTTCTCCTTTAAATACTTTGCAGTCCCCATGAGCGTGCCGGTGGTTCCCATTCCTGCCACAAAATAATCAACCCCGCCATTTGTCTGCGCTAAAATCTCCGGCCCTGTTGTTTCGTAGTGAGCAAGTACATTATCACCGTTATCGTACTGATTGGGCATAAAGTATTTGCCGGGGTTCTGTTCAAGAAGTTCGTGTGCCTTTTTTATTGCACCATCAATATTCGATTTTGCCGGTGTGAGAAAAACCTGAGACCCAAGCCCTTCAAGGATTAAACGCCTCTCCATACTCACGCACTCAGGCATGCAAAGGTCAACCTTGTAGCCTTTTGCTGCTCCTATCATTGCAATTGCAATCCCTGTATTGCCTGATGTGGGCTCAAGGATGGTCTTGCCCTTTGTAAGTTCGCCGCGCTCTTCAGCCTTCTCTATCATATAAAGGGCCGGGCGGTCTTTTATTGACCCTCCGGGGTTACATCCTTCGAGTTTGCAAAGGACTTTTACACCAGGCTTGCTGACAATGTTCATGAGTTCAACGAGTGGTGTATTCCCTATTGCAGATAATATGTTCATACAGATATACCTCCTGATTTGTTCAATTCATAAAACAGTGGAAAAGATTATCAAAATAACATCATTTTAACAAGCAAAAGAAAGGCAACTCAATTACTTATTTACTTGTCCCTCTCATTCCTATTATACTTTTCAAAATTTCTGGCAATACTTGCTATAGGTGCTTAAATGAAAGCAATACTTTTCGACGGAGAGCTAACATATACCAACAAATATCCTGCGCCGGAACCGCAGGAAGGTGAAGCGCTCATAAAGGTAAATATGGCCGGGATATGCAATACTGACCTCGAAATTATCAAAGGATATCTGGGCTTTAAGGGTGTTCTGGGGCATGAATTTGTTGGAATGGTTGAAAAGGTGAACGGTGTCAGCCATGATTTATCGGGGAAACGGGTAGTGGGGGAGATAAACTGTGCCTGCGGCGTATGTGATTATTGTTTAAAAGGGTTAAAAACCCATTGCCCTGACAGAAAAACACTGGGTATCACCAATAAAGACGGGGCCTTCGCCGAATATACAACCCTCCCGGTGGATAACCTGTTTGTACTACCGGATAATATAACCGATGAAGAGGCAGTCTTTACCGAGCCATTGGCCGCAGCTTTTGAGATATTGGAACAGATCCACGTACATCCCGTTGATAAAATTCTCATCATGGGAGACGGCAAACTGGGCATCCTCATCGCCCTTGTACTGAAACTCACTCAGGCCGATGTAACGCTCGCCGGAAAACATGATAACAAGCTCATGGCAGCAAGCAATCAGGGTGTCAAAACCATAAAAATTACCCCCTTATTTCCCCTCACCAAATCCTATGACATTGTTGTGGAGGCTACCGGCACGCCTGAAGGCTTTGAACTTGCCCTTCAACTGGTAAAGCCGCGTGGGAAAGTTGTTTTGAAAAGTACCGTCGCCAAAGGGAAAGAGATAAACCTTGCACCCGTGGTCATCGATGAAATACAGGTCATCGGCTCACGGTGCGGCCCTTTCGAACCGGCGCTGAGAGCGCTTTCCCGGAAGCTCATCGATGTCAAGCCCCTTATCACGGAAGTTTACAGACCCGAACAGGCAAAAGAGGCCTTCGAAAAGGCGAAAGGGAAAGATTCGCTGAAGGTGCTTATCGATTTCCGGTAAAAAAAGCCAGGGAAACAGGGCACGAGGAAAACTGTTTAGTCACGCCCTGCACTGCTGACCATCTTTAAAAGGGAAGCTGCAATATCCAGAGAAGTAAAATCGTCCTTCAGAAGCGGTTCGATCATCTGAATATATCGTTCGAGTTTGCCCTCCTCAACGGTTTCCTTTATTTTATCAAGAAGCGCCGTTGTTCTCGCTTCTTCCACATCGGCAAAAGAGGGGGTGGGGTGACGGTCAATTTTTATATTGGCGTAATTCTGAATCTCTCTCAATTTGTATATTTCCCTTCCAACAACAAAGGTAAAGGCGCGCCCTTTTTTTCCTGCACGGGCTGTTCTCCCGATACGGTGAACATAATACTCTTCATCCTGAGGAAGGTCATAGTTAAAGACCGCCCCGATATCCTCAACATCAATGCCTCTTGCCGCTACATCGGTTGCCACAAGTATTTCAGTCATGTTTTTCCTGAACTTACCCATTGCCCTGTCCCTTTGCTGCTGTGTCAGATCACCGTGGAGGCTGTCAGCCACGTACCCTCTTGCCTGGAGATGCATCACCACTTCATCCACCCGTCTTTTCGTGTTACAGAAGACAAGGGAGGATTTCAGGTTATGCATATCGATGAGGCGGCTGAGCACCTCAAGTTTCATACTCTCCTTCAATTCAAAATATACCTGTTTAACACGGGGGACGGTAAGCTGTTTGTGGACTACCTTTATAAACTCCGGGTCTCTCTGGTATCTTCTGGTAAGGTCAAGGATGGGCTTGGGCATGGTAGCCGAAAAGAGGAGTGTCTGCCTTTCTTCCGGGACTTTTCTGAGGATAGTCTCCACATCGTCAATAAAACCCATGTTGAGCATCTCATCCGCCTCATCCAGAACAACCGTTTTCACATTGTTCAGCTTTAATGTGCCGCGGTTGATATGGTCAATGGTACGCCCAGGAGTGCCGATAACGATATGGACGCCGCTTTTTAAAGCCCTGATCTGACGGTCTATGGGCTGCCCGCCATAAACGGGCAGTATATTGATATCTTTCCTGTACTTCAGGAGTCTTTTCAATTCCTCTGCTACCTGTATGGCCAGTTCCCGTGTAGGGCACAAAATGATGGCCTGTACGGTTTTTGACCTTGCATGAAGCTTTTCTATTATAGGAATGCCAAATGCGATTGTTTTTCCGGTGCCCGTCTGCGACTGGCCGATTATATCCTTCCCTTCAAGTACAGTAGGAATGGTTTGTGCCTGGATAGGTGTTGTTTCTTCGAAACCCATATCCGCAACTGCTTTGCCTATTTCCCTTGACAGGGAAAGGTCTTCAAATTTTTCTGTCAAAATGCATCTCCTTTATTGTTCTTTTGTAGCCGTGGACCAGTCAATCCTTATTTCATTTCGTTGTTCTGTGATTAAGAAGAGGGATGGGTTGAGAACACGACAGCACACTATACCATTATTCGCCAAATACTGCAAACTAAAAGGAAAAATCTTACTTCTTGATATATGCGATGAATGATCTGCTTTAATATTTGAACATGCCGTTTTCGTAAATTACCATTTTTTTTCCCGACGTGAGGTGGGCCGTAACTGTCTTATCCTCTGTATTGACAAGGTCCCAGTGAAGGGCTGAATCGTTAAAACCCATCTTCTTTTTGAATTCCTTCGTGATGTCTGCGGGATCGCCGGCATAGGTATCCACATAGGATGCCCCGAGGGCAACATGGGAATTGCCGTAATCTCCACCGAAGTTCTCATCAAAGAGGGTGTCAGCCATGAACCTGTCAATCCTGGAGAACCGCCTGTCGGTGAGAGAAAACTCGCCCACTTTTGATGCTCCGGGGTCCATGGAAATCTGTTTTTTCGTGAACTCTTCCCCTGTCTTAGCCTCCGCCTTTATAACCGAACCTTTCCGGAAAGTAAGACGCACTTCTTCAACATAATTTCCGCTCCTGAAGGATGGGAGGTTCGCATAGTATGTCCCTTCTGTACCACGCCAGTCCGGGGAGAAAAAGACCTCAAAGCTCGGTATGTTGTGCCCTGAAACGCCACTCCATTTTCGTCTCTCACCAGGGGTAATCTTCAGGTCAACATTCTGCGACTCCATGTGGAAATATTTCACTTTAAGACCGTTTAACCATTTCTTGATGGAGGTAACGTTTTTCAGGATGGCGCTCCACTCTTTAACCGGGTTGTCTTTGTCGAGGTAACACGCCTTTATAATCTGCGCCTTGTATTCATCCATGGTGGTCTTTGCCTGCTCTGCAAGCTCAACAGTAGGAAAGGTGCACAGTGTCCACCCGTAAAGTCCCTTCTGCTCGCGATTTTCAAGAATTTCGCGCAGGGGTTTTCTGGAAACGAGAAACTTTCCAATCTTTGCAGGGTCTACATCTTTGAGGTGTGTAAGAGATTCCGGCGCCCGGAGAAAGATCCTTCCGCTCAGATTTTCCATTAACTCTTTATCGCCCGGCGCCTGAAAAACAAGCTGCCTGTTATTCGATAATGCATAAAAATTGTGCTCCATGCCATAGGTTGCGATCATACGCTGAACAGGATTCATACCCCAGCGAAGGAGCTTTTCATAGAGTATCCCGGCAAGCCCTATGGCAGGAAGGTCATATTGCAGGAGTATAATATCATTCTTTTTAAATCTCTCTTTCCGGGCTGTTTTTAATCCCCAGATCAGCACATCGGCATATTTGTTCAGCTCAGTTTTGGTAAACATCGTGTCATTGCCTCCCGTTTTTAATTGCCTCACCTTATCGGAAACATGATGAAAATAAAGGGGTCCCATACCATGTGGGAAATGAGGACCGGTATCAAACTCCCCGTGCAAACATACAGACCTCCCCAGAATACACCGCACACAAGGGCTGCAAGGATCATGACCGGATTAGCCGTCGGCACATGTACGCCTGTATAAAGGACTACTGTAACAAGAAAGGCGGTCCGCTTCCCCCACCTGCCCTGGAAATACCTCTGAACAAAACCACGCCAGTATACTTCTTCACCAAACCCTATCGGGAAGAAAAGGAGCAACCCGACTAACGATGGAGAAACATTCTCCTTATTTGCATAGATAGCATTCAGGTTTTCGGCCCGCTGCGGCAGCAGGCCGGTATATTCATTAATCAAAACAAGGATGTGGTGCCCGAACCAGAAAATTCCATAGAGAACTGCGGCGGCGGCAAACCCTGTGATCACATGATTTAGAGTACATTCCCCCCATCGGAAAGAAGGCCCGCCGAAGCAAAATGATATTGCACTGAGAAGTATTGTGCTTATTGTCATCATGAGCCAGAAGTTAAAAGGCCTTATATTGAACATGACAAACCAGAGAATGAAGGCAATAGCTACCGAAATAACAATACTTTTTCGCAAGGCAGGGGCATTAATGGATGACAAAATGCTGTACCAGGAGGGATATGAGAAACAGTATGCTGAAAACTGAATGCAGTTGCGCTGTCGCTGCATCGATCATGACAAACTGCTGTTCCGGGACTTTATTCTTCAGGTTTACGCGCTTGATAAGTTTCAGGGCAAGAGGCAACGAAAGAAGTGTAATGAGGGATATTGCAGGCAACCCGTTTGCTATAATAAGAACTACTACTGAAACATAGGCGCTGAGGACAAGCCCGTAATACATGAATTTCGAATTTCTTTCGCCGATCACGATAGCAACGGTCTTTATGTTAACCATTGAATCATTTTTTATGTCACGTAAATTATTGCTATGCAAAACGGCATCAACAAGGAACGCTACAGGGATTGCATAGAGTACCGGCGCCCATGAAAAATGGTGAGCCTGAACAAAATAAGCCCCTAACGTCATGGCAGGACCGAATGAGATAAAAACCGCAAGATCACCAAGGGCATGATACTTAAAAGAGAAGGGCTCTGCCGTATAAAATAAACCTAAAGCAGCGCCTATGAGGATAATCCAGATCAGAACTCCGCCATGGGGGGTAGTTGCGACAAGATATATCCCTATGCTTGTGGCGACAATATAAGCAATAATTGAGCCAATGAACAGTTTTGCCGGGTCGATCAGGTTGTCCACCAAAACCCCGCTTGAACCGAATGTGCCTTCCCGGTCCACCCGTTTCTTAAAATCAAAATAATCTGCAATCATATTTGCGCCGGCATGGGCAATCACGCAACCAACCAGCGCAAGCACAAAATGCAGCCAGTTAAGTTTTAGGCCGGGATTCTCGAGCTTTGCGATAATTCCGCCAAGTATAGGCGGAAGGATACTTACAGTAAGCGAAAAGGGCCTTGCCGCTTGCCACCATATTGATACTTTTGACATTTCTAAGCCTCCTCCACAAAAATGCTTATCCGAATAAGTATAAACAGCCTCAATATCAAGAAGACGATAGCCGCTTCACTTCCTCATTATAACCCACAAACCGCCTTCTGACATAAGGTCAATAGTGCCCGGTATTTTACCTGTCTGAATCTCCTGTCTTAGCATGTCTTCAGAAATTTCAATCTTGCCGGCCCGAAGGTTAAACTCACGAGACCTCTTCCCGATACCATCAATAACAGGCGAAGGGGTGTATTTTCCAAAACCTCCTCCGATAAGGGCAATCCCCCCAGTCCTTAACGCCCGGTAAACTGCTTTGAAATCCAGGCTGAAGAGCGATGGAAAAAACAAAGCACCGCGGAATAGTATCAGGTCATACGTATTATCACGTACCCCCTTCAGCGCGGCATCTGAGTCTATTACCTCAATTACGTCAGTCGTATTATGTCTTTCTGCTTCTTCGCGATAGAATTCTGTCAAACCTGACGGGAACGTTACAAGGGAAAAAGAGCTTCCAGCTTTAATCTTCTGTAAGGCAAATATGACGCCGCAGAAAGGACCTATTTCAGCAACACTGCCGTCATTCCGGTTATAGCATTCCCTGATATGTTCAGCCAGGAATGGATAGACAGGCTGCCAGAGATAGTATAGTTCTTTGACCGGCTCAAGGCTCTTGATTAATAGTGTCACAGGATAACCTTCAAACCCCTCTCTTTAAGATAAGTTTTTACTTGTTTTATAGAGAAAGTACAGTCCCTTTACAACACGCCCATCCTTCATATCCAGACAGGGCATAATTTTAATTACTGTTTCCATGCAGACTCCTTTCTTCCTGTGTATTAGGCGCTATTGAACGATATTTATAATGATTTCGCTCATATAAGTCAAGAAAAGATAACCTATTCCCTGAGGAGTTGCTTCAGCCTCTCCATGTCTTCCCAAACCTCCTTGACCCGATTCTGGTTGCGGAGGAGGAATGCAGGATGGTATGTGGGAAGAAGCTTTATGCCCTCATATGAGGTAAGCACACCTCTGATTCTGGTTATCTTCTCATCAACGCCAAACAGTGTATTATAGGCGTGTTTGCCCAATGTACAGATTATCTTCGGGCTGATAAGTTCTAACTGGGAAAGGAGATAATTCTTGCATGCCTCCACCTCCACCGGTTCGGGGTCTCTGTTGTTGGGAGGCCTGCACTTAAGAACGTTACAGATAAATACTTCTTCACGCCTAAGTCCGATCCTCTCTATCATCTGGTCCAGAAACTTACCGGCCCTCCCCACAAATGGCCTTCCCTGAAGATCTTCTTCTTCGCCGGGGGCTTCTCCGATAAACAATAATTGCGCCCTGTCGCTTCCCTCTCCGAATACTGCATTCGTTCTTGTGGCAGCAAGAGAACATTTTTTGCATTCACTCACCTGCTTCCGCAAAAGGGGAAGCGTCACAACGTTTTCCCTTTGAGAAACGTATGAGTCAATACCCATATTTTTAAGGGAAATAAGAAATCTGCGCGGGTCTATCTCGTTCATTGTTTTGAATAATCACCGTTCCTTATTTCCGTTTATGGGTTGCGGGTTTAATGCAACTCAGGCTGAAGCCTGCGGCTACCAGTACTGCTTCTCTCATTCGCCGATACGCCGATACGCCGGTTCATGAATTTTTGAACCGTTCCGGTATTTTCTTCACATTGTTCTCCGTCTCGAATACATATGCTGCCTGGAGCATTCTTGCCTCGTCGAGGGGTTGTCCGATAATCTGCAAACCAATCGGCAGACCGGCACTGTCAAACCCGCACGGAAGCGACATACCGGGCAGTCCGGCAAGGTTTACGGGGATTGTAAATATATCGGAGAGGTACATGGTCAACGGATCTTCTGTCTTCTCACCTGCCTTAAAGGCCGTTGTAGGAGAAACAGGGGTCATGATAATATCGCACTTCTTGAATGCCTCTTCAAAATCCCGTCTGATAAGCGTTCGTACCTGTCCCGCCTTTCTGTAATATGCATCATAATAACCGGAGGACAGAACATAGGTGCCGAGGATTATCCTCCTCTTCACCTCTTTTCCGAACCCTTTCAGCCTTGTTTTTTTGTACATATCGATAATATCTTTTCCGTCCACCCTTAACCCGTATTTTACCCCGTCATACCGTGCAAGGTTGGAAGAGGCTTCTGCTGTACAAATGATATAGTACACTGCAACTGCATATTCCGTATGGGGGAGCGAAATCTCCACTGTTGATGCCCCGTTTTTTACATAAAATGATATGGCGTCTTCGACAGTCTTTTTTACATCCGGCCCCATACCCTCAATGAGGTATTCTTTCGGTATGCCTATCTTCATGCCTTTTATATCTCTTCCGAGATATTCCAAATAATCCGGTACGGGCTGGGCAAGAGAGGTGGAGTCCATGGGGTCATATCCGGCAATAGCACTCATTAACATGGCACAGTCAGTCACATTCCGCGTGATGGGGCCTATCTGGTCAAGGGAAGATGCAAAGGCAATGAGACCATAGCGCGATACCCTTCCATAGGTAGGTTTCATGCCTACAGTGCCGCAAAGGCTTGCCGGTTGTCTTATCGAACCGCCTGTATCGGTCCCAAGAGAGGCCACACATAATCCGGCCGCTGTAGCCGAAGCAGGACCCCCGCTTGAGCCACCGGGAATACGCTCCAGATCCCATGGATTTTTTGTAACCTGGAAAGAGGAGTTTTCCGTGGATGAACCCATAGCAAATTCATCCATATTTAACCGCCCGAGGTGGACAAATCCCTCTTCTTTCAATCTTTTGATAACCGTTGCATCATAGGGGGGGATAAAACCTTTCAATATTTGAGATGCGCAGGTAGTCTCTATCCCTTTAGTACAATAGATATCCTTTATGCCGAGCGGGACACCGAGCAGCTTACCATCTTCACCTTTGGCAATCCTTGCGTCTGCCTCTTTTGCCATATCCATGGCCACGTCTTCTGTAAGTTTTATATATGTCAGCAGTTCACCATCGTATCTATTTATCCTGTCAAGATAGAACCTGGTAAGCTCTACAGAGGTGATTTCCTTCTTTTTCAAAAGCTCTCTTAACTGTGTAATATTCAAATCAAGTAACGTTTCCACTTTAACTCCTTTAAAATAGTCGATAGTGAATAGTATTTAGTGAATAGCAAAAACACTCCTCATTCACCATCCGCTATTCACTATTCACTGTTCACTATTCACTGTACTTAATCTATTTCAATAATCGGTGGAACTTTGAAAAATGAGCCTTTTTTCTCCGGGGCATTTTGAGTAGATGCATCTACACTGAACGAATCTTTTGCAACGTCATCCCTCAAGACACATACAACAGGCATAGGGTGGCTCATGGGCTCAATTCCTTTTGTATCAAGCGAATTAAGCTGATCCATATACTCCAGAATGCTGTCTACCTGCACTGTATAAAGCTCAATTTCATCAGGATCAAGCTCCAACCTTCCCAGATGTGCCACATGTTCCACCACATCTTTTGTAATCTTCATTTTCCCTCCAAAAAACCACGCAGGTTAAAACCTGCGGCTACCTTGTTGGCTCATAGCAAGGGCATTAAAACCATGAGCTATGAGCTATGAGCTATTATCCGCACTCTGCCACTGCCTTGATAATATCTCCTCTCGTTACTATCCCTACAATGGCATCGTTTTCTACAATCGGTATCCTGTTAATCTTTTTTTCAATCATCATTCTTGCCACATGAAATACAGACTCTGTAGGCGGAACAGTAATAACGTCTCCAACCATAACATCCTTTACCGTCAATTCCTGAAGCGTTCTCTTTTCTCCCTTCAGTTTTCGCAGAATATCGCTCTGGCATACTATCCCTGCAAGCCTGCCCTTTTCAACAACAGGCATACCTGCGATATTGAAAAGCTCGAATTTGTTGACAATAACGGTAAGTGTTTCCGAAGGGTGGCAGGTTACCACGTCTTTGTTCATTAGCTCCACGACTTTCATAATTCCCTCCACAAAATAGTGCTTTTGCGCAAAGCGCTACAATTTTCCTTCCATTTACTGCCCGAACATCAGAACTTCCTGTATGTACTTCTGCAATGCCTCCACAGACTTCATGGCCTTACGTATCTTTTCCTGTTCATCAGGCCTCAGTGTACCGGGGTTAATATGATTGGCGTCGGCTCCCGGATTGTTGCTGCCATCCGTCCTGTTGTTGATCTGATTCATGATTCTGAACCGGACAAAGGTTAAGTATGCATCAATTAAATCATTCTCCATTTCCTTCTTGATAACATTCATTTCGCGTAATAATTTTATACGTTTCAGGGTGTTTACCTCAAAAATACCGTTATTGATGGCCAGCATTCTTACCGATAAGATCAGCGGCGCCCAGCCCGTCAATTTGATATTGAAGGTATCCTTGTATTCACCATCCTTTTCCACCTTAAAATTGCCAAAAAAGGATAAAGCGGTGGGCATTAATACGGCAGTTTCGATAAAATCCTTCATAACATGTTTATTATCACGTAAAAATTCAAAAAAATAAGCTAACAGCTCATCTAATAATTGTTTTCTGCCGTATATATGTCTCGCATCGGTGAGGATAATAACATCCAGCGATTCAAAGATACCTTTTTCATAGGTAATCCTGTCCTCTAAACGCTTTTTCCAGCTTTTAAGGGAACCTCGCCACTTTTCGCTGGATGGCATAACCCCGCCTTTACACTTCTCGAACCCCGCATCGTGCAGCCTTTCAACAGCCCTGTTTGAAAATTCGACGAAATAATGATCTACGGTTTCCATTGTCACATCGCCACCGTTCACCTCTCCATAGATAACCATATTATCCTGATCCGTCAGCATAGTCTGCTCGTCACGGCCTTCACTGCCGAGCCCGATCCAGATATATTCCACCGGAGGATCGCCCAGACCATCCCTCTTCATATCCTCTTCTACGAGCTTCAAAACCCTCACCGTGATTGCATCCCTCACAATGCGAAAGAGGTCGTGGACATCGGTAACCGTATCTTCTTCAAGGAAAAAGTTTTCTATACCCACAACAGCCCTTGCGTGGCATTCATTCAGTTCTTCGTAAACAATAGCTTTTTCTATTCTGTGGATTACAAGAGAAGCCAGCTCCGATTCAAATTCTTCGTAGTCTTTAATGGAAGATTGGAGTTGATCTCTTAAAATGGCAAGTATCCGGTGCCTCTCCTGACGGAGAAGCCCCTTATCTTTCATGATCTCACGGTAATCTGATACAAAATTCTCAACAATGGAGAATGTAAGGGGCATTTAGTCTCCCGAAAGGGTTTTTAAAACCTTCCTGCTTGCCGTAAGCTTTTCTCTCTTTTCCTGGAACGTTTTGTAATTTATCTCATTCTTTTCTATCACTTCCGAAGGCGCTTTTTCCCGGAAGGAGGCGTTGTTGAGCTTATTGAATAGCCTTTCAAGCTCCTCGTCTATCTTTGAGAGCTCCTTTTCTATCCGTGCAAGCTCCCTTGGAACGTCTATGAGGTCTTTTATGGGAACAAATATCTCTACGTCTTTGTATATTCCTATTGCCGCCTTTTCAGGGGCAGGATCCGTTGTAAATGAGAGGCGCTCAACCTTCGCCAGTTGTTTAATATAAAATTCATATTCCTCCAGCAAAGCTGTGTGGCCGTTTGCACGCAGAATAGCTTCGATCTTCACGTTCGGGGCAATACCCGTTTCGCCCCTTATATTTCTTATGACATCGATAATACCCATAATGAGATCCATCTCCGATTCACTCTCTTCATCTACCTCGTCTTCGTCAAAGACAGGAAAAGGTGATATCATGATGCTTTCAAATCCCCCCTCACCCCCCTTTCCCCCGCTTCGCGAGGACAGGCCTAAAGGGGGAAACTGGGGGGGATTGTCCGGTAACTTCTGATAAATCTCCTCTGTTATAAAGGGCATAACAGGATGCATAAGTTTCAATATATCAAGCAACGTCCTGTAAAGCTCTCTCCTTGTTATGGTATCATCAAAAACCCTTACTTTTCCATAAAGATTGGGCTTAATAAGCTCAAGATACCAGTCACAGAATTCGTGCCATATAAAGTTGTACAGGATTGTTGCAGCCTCGTTGAATTTGTAGGTATCAATACTTTCAGTTACCTCCCGGATAACCTTCTGCGCCCTTGAGCGTATCCACCGGTCTGGAAGAAACGTAGACATGCCTTCAGAAGGAACGTCTGAAACATTCTCCAACAGGAAAAGGGTAAGCCTTGATGCATTCCAGATTTTATTCACAAAATTCCTCACGCCTTCAATCCTCTCCTCTGAGAGCAGAATGTCCCTCCCCTGTGCTGCCATCATGGTAAGGGAAAACCTGAACGCATCTGTACCATATTGATCTATCATTGTTAAGGGATCTATAACATTGCCCTTTGATTTGCTCATCTTTTTCCCTTCAGCATCTCTCACAAGCGCATGGATATAAACCTCCCTGAAAGGGACATCGCCCATGAACCGCAGTCCCATCATGATCATCCGTGCCACCCAGAAAAAGAGAATATCAAAGCCCGTTACGAGAAGCGACGTGGGGTAATAGGCTTTGAGGTCTTCCGTGTGTTCCGGCCACCCCAATGTGGTAAATGGCCAAAGACCGGATGAAAACCACGTGTCGAGCACATCGGATTCCTGTCTCAACTCCCCTTTGCAAACCTCGCAGGTGTTCAGGTCCTCTACTGAGACATACGTTGAATTGCATGCATCACAGTACCAGACAGGTATCCTGTGGCCCCACCAGATCTGTCTCGATATACACCAGTCCCGTATATTTTCCATCCATTCAAAATATACCTTTTCCCACATTTCGGGAATTATTCTCACTTTATGGTTCCTTACGGCCTCAATTGCAGGTTCTGCAAGGGGTTTCATCTTCAAAAACCACTGCAATGACAGGGAAGGTTCTACGACCGTCTTGCATCTGTAGCATTTCCCGACACCCAGCGCATAAGGCTCTAACTTTTCAAGCAACCCTTTCTGCTTCAACTCCTCAACGGTTTTATCTCTGCATTCGAACCTGTCCATCCCGTCATAATGAACTGCATGCTTATTCATCCGACCGTCATCGTCCATAACCTTTACCACTTCAAGGTCATGCCTCTTTCCTATCTCAAAGTCATTCAGGTCATGGGCCGGCGTAACTTTCAGCACACCGGTACCGAAGGAGGTATCAACATAACTGTCCCCAATAATCGGGATTTTCTTTTCTGCTATGGGGAGGATCACGTACTTCCCTATAAATTTTTTGTACCGTTCATCATCTGGATTCACCGCTACGGCAGTATCGCCGAACATCGTTTCGGGCCTTGTTGTGGCAACAGTCAGATAACCATCAGCGTCCGCCAAGGGATAACGTATATGGTAAAGAAAGCCCCCCGTCTCCTCGTGTTCCGCTTCGAGGTCTGAAAGTGCAGTTTTACAGCGCGGACACCAGTTGATAATGTAATTGTCCCTGTATATCAAGCCTTCGTTATACAACCTCACAAAAACTTCCCGTACCGCCCTGGACAATCCTTCATCCATGGTAAAGCGCTCTCTTGACCAGTCGCAGGAAGAACCGAGTCTTTTGAGTTGCTCAATGATAGCGCCCCCTGACTGTTCCTTCCACTCCCAGACCCTCTCAACAAACTTTTCCCTACCGAGCATCTCACGGTTTAAATCCTCTTTTGCAATCTCCCTCTCAACCACATTCTGTGTAGCAATGCCTGCATGGTCCATTCCCGGTACCCAAAGGGTATTAAAACCTGCCATCCTTTTAAACCTCGTTACAATGTCCTGTAACGTATTATTCAATGCATGTCCCATGTGCAAAGAACCCGTCACGTTAGGCGGCGGTATTACCATTGAAAAATGCGGGTTCTCCGATGCGTTGTCTGCAACAAAATAGCCTTTCTCAATCCACAATGTGTACCATCTGGCCTCTATATCGTGCGGATTATAAACCTTGTCCATCATAATCAAACTCCCTTCGTTCGTTAAATGAAGAATGAAGAATTAATAATTAATAATGATAAACACTTAAAAAGTATTGAATTCTCTTTGCCTGCCATCCCTGCGGAAGCGGGTATCTTTTCATGCGAAAACAACATCCGGTAATTTCAAAATGTCCTGGACTCCCTTTTTCAAGGGAGTAACGGTTTTTTGAATTTTTACGTATCCATCAATCCTTGCTTCTTCATTTTTTTTCATTCTTAACTCTTCACTCTTAATTCTTAATTCTTCACTCTTAATTCTTAATTCTTCACTATTCACTATTCACTGTTCACTGTTCACTGTTTTTAAACCGGTTTCTTTGTTTATTATCAAGGCTTCTCAACTATTCACTATTCACTGTTCACTATTCACTGTTTTTACACCGGTATCTTCCACGGTAAGGGAAGGAAAATCTTTTCAAAAAGAGTAAAGGCATATCTGTCGCTCATGCTGGAGACAAAATCACATACACAGACAGCCGGCTTATCATAATAGTAGTTGTTTCCCGTCTCCGCAAAAAGTGCATCAGGGGATTTCAGAAAATATGCATACAAATCTTCAATGATACGGGAGCATTTTATAAAATCGCCATGGACTACTCCACTATCATAAACCCTTTCATAGAGGAAATCTCTCAATTTTACAATATGGTATTCAAGCTCTTCACCGAATGTTATCGGTAAATCATCATGCCTGGTGGTTTCGTGAATAACACCGCGAACCATGCTGTCAATCCTTTTAGATGTGGTATGGCCCAGAAACTTTCTCGAATCCTCCGGTAAATCGCTCTCTGCTATGACATTTCCTCTTGTTGCATCGTCAATATCGTGGTTAATATAGGCAATAATATCGGCAACTCTCACCACTTCGGCCTCTTTTGTGAGAGGTTTGTCTCTTTCGTCTTTTAAAACGATCTCCCCTTTACCCTTGGAGTGTCTCAAGATGCCGTCCCTGACTTCCATGGTAAGGTTTAACCCCTGTCCATCCTTTTCAAGGATATCAACAACCCTCAAACTCTGCTCATAATGTCTGAAACCACCTTCGTGAATCCTGTTTAATACATCCTCACCGGCATGACCAAAGGGCGTATGGCCAAGGTCATGGCCAAGGGCAATAGCCTCCACGAGGTCTTCATTGAGTGAAATAGACCTTGCAATAGTCCGTGCAATCTGCGACACCTCCAGTGTATGGGTAAGTCTTGTCCTGTAGTGGTCGCCTGCAGGAGATAGGAAAACCTGTGTTTTATGCTTGAGGCGTCTGAAAGACTTACAGTGTGTTACCCTGTCCCTGTCATGCTGGAATGCAGGCCGGATATCGCATTCCGTCTCTTCCCTGAGTCTCCCCCTTGTTTTGCTGCTCTTCTGCGCAAGTGGAGATAATATTAATTCTTCCCTTTCCTCTAAAATTTTTCTTATATTCACTTCACAATCCGCAGTTAGAAATCGGTCTCAATAATTCAGATTCGTAATGTATCACAATAACTTGCGTAATTCAACAAGAGGTTGAAGCCCGGATTAAGGTTAAGGTTGATTGGGACAATGCAAAAAGGTATGATGTGCCGTAAAAGGTTATTTATGAATAAAAATATTTTTTCCTGGTGCTTATTCGATTTTGCGAATTCAAGTTATTCGGCTGTCATAGCGGCCACTATCTTTCCCGTATACTATGCAAATTTTATTGTGGGGAACGAGTCAGGCGCAGGAGATGTCTGGTGGGGGCGGGCTATAGCTACGAGTATGGCAATCGTGGCCATTTCTTCCCCTTTTCTCGGCGGGATTGCCGATTATTCAAAGACACGTAAAAGGATGCTTCTCTTTTTTACACTCCTCTGTGTTGTCGCTGTGGCATCCTTTTCATTCCTTCAGAAGGGCATGGTCATTGAAGGCTTTGCGCTGATAGTGCTCGCAAATATCGGCATGGAAAGCGGCATTATCTTCTATAATTCATTTCTGCCCGTCATTTCTGAGCCGACCCACCACGGAAGGGTATCCGCATGGGGATTCGGAATCGGGTATGCAGGTTCTATCTGTTCACTTATCTTTGCCCTTCTCCTTATCAAAGCAGGTATGATAGGCGCTGCCTGGCTTATGGTAGCGATTTTCTTCGTCATATTCTCCGTGCCGGCTTTTCTTTTCCTCCCGGGAGACAACAAAAGCAAATCCTTCAATACCACTTCTATGAATGAGCACATGATTTTTTCTGCCGCTCAAGGCTTTAAAAAAACAGTGCAGCATCTCAGGAAAATGTGGTCACAGAAGGACCAACGGCGATTCCTGCTGGCATATTTAATTTATGAGGACGGGGTAAATACGGTAATTGTTTTCTCAAGTATATTCGCTGCCACCACACTGGGATTTAAGCCTGAAGAACTCATCTATATGTACCTTATCGTACAGATAACAGCACTAATAGGCGTTTTTGGAATGGCACGCTCAATAGATTACCGGGGGCCGAAAAAGGTAGTTTCTCTTTCACTTGCACTATGGATCGCAATCACGGTAGCCACTTATTTCATTAATGGAAAAATTCAGTTTATGATAATCGCCTCCGTTGCTGGACTCGGCCTCGGCACAATCCAGGCAGCCACACGGGCATTCTACACACAATTCATCCCCCCAGGAAAAGAATCTGAATACTTCGGTGTTTATAATCTTGTAGGAAAATCTTCAGCCATCATGGGTCCTATTCTTTTCGGAACCCTATCCTCCACATTTGGAAGTCAGAGGCCTGCAGTTCTCTCTGTTTCTCTGTTTTTTATTATCGGATATCTCATCTTGAGAAATGTACAGGGCGGCAAGCCAAATGTGACTTGAAAATTTCCTATACTTTCCGTATATTAATAGCGTGGAGCATATAGGGATTAAAACTAAACGCTATCCACTATCCGCTAAAAAAGGGGGAACACATGGCGATAATCGATGAACTGAAGAAAAAAACAGAGGAAGGCTTAAAGACTCTCAAGGAAACCGCACAGGATTTAGCCTTCAATGTAGAAAAACAGGCGAAGATCGGAAAGAGAAAGTATGTTGACATATCGAAACTTCAGCGGAGTATCCATAATGTATATGCAGAGATAGGTGAATACGTCCATGACCAGTTCACTTCGGGGAGAGCCCCTACCATGGATAGCCCCTTTCTCAAGGAAAGGGTAAGCTCCATAACCCGGATGAAGTTGGAAATCAGGGACATCGAAGAAGAGATTGACGACATACAAAAGACCCAACCGCCAAAACACGATGAAGAACCGTAATGTCCCGCCTTCGGCAGGATTAGGACTTACGCGATTCGTAATCAGGTAAAGGGACATGGGCGTTTGGGTAACAGGCCGAAAACATCTTTCATCAAAATCTATTCACGCTGCTTTTTCGCTGGCATGTTTTGTGGTTGCTGTACTGTTCCGGATTGGTTCACGGATTCCGGTCCTTGAGGTTGCACAGGACCTGCCGTTGAACCCTCAAGCAGCCCGAGCCGGTCTTCAAGCTCTACCATCTTGGTTTTTACCGCCCCTATGTTGGGAGCGTTCGGTGCGAGTTTCATAAATGTTTTGAGCGATCGCAGGGCATTCTGGTAGTCGCCGGAAAAATCATAAACCAGTCCGAGATTATAGTAAGCGTCGACAAGCCACGGCGCTTCGGAAAGGGCTGCCTCAAACTCCTGTATCGCTTCATTGTATCTTTTCTGCTGCGCCCTGAGTATGCCGATACGGTACTTCCTATCGGCGCTTTCCGGAACCGGGATATTTGAACGCTGCGCAATGGTGATGACCTTCGTGGATACTTCCTCTTCATCGCTTAAAAGGAGGAAGCCTTTCATTGCGGCGAGATAGTGGACGAGAGCATCCTTCGGTCTGCCGGTCTGTTCAAGTATCAGGGCGGCGTTATAATCTGCCTTTGGTATGAGGTTTGGTGTTGTCTTTACTGCCTCCTCAAATTTAGCAAGGGCATTGGGCCGCTGCTGTGCCTTGACAAGAGCAATCCCTTCCCTGTTCAGTCTCTGTGCATTGCATGCCTGCGCATATGTTTCTCTCTTCTGATCCAGCAGAGAACCGACGGTAATGGTCTTCTCCATCGTTTCCTGCCCGCGCTGAATCTTGACGCCGATGGTTTTGCCTGGTTCAGTTTGCTTGAGCAGGTTTACTGTTTGTGTTATATTGTTGACCGGTGTTCCGGCAACTTCAACGATTGTATCATTCTCCTGGAGCCCTGCCTTTTGGGCGGCTCCATTGGCAAATAAAGAATTAACATTTACCTTTCCCTCTTTGATCTCCAGTATGATGCCGACAAAACCTACACCGCCGAGATACTCGCGTGCTTTGGCTGTATCGCCTTTTTCGTTATATGCGAAGCCGATAACGTCCCTTAATCCACTGTATTCAGGATTTTCCTTTAAACTTTTTTCTGCAACGCGGATCGCGCCATCGGGATCACAGAGAAATAAGAGGAAATCCGATGCCTGTCTGTATGATCCCGGATAGCCCGGGTTACTGCGGATAGCGCTCCTCAAGGCACTCAAAGCTGCTGCATAATTGCCTGCCTTCTGAGCGGCAGATGTTTGGTCCAGGTACTGGATGGTGGTTTTCGAGGCCTTTTTCGCAACAGCAGTTGCCCTCAGTTTGCCTTGATTGTAATCGGCGAGAAGCTTTGATCTCATATCCGCCAGAAGACCCTTCAGGCTTTCCTTCAGGTTGGATGAAAAACTCATCATCGATGTACCAAGTCCTGATTCTCCGGAATAGGTTGTCAGCGTCTCGTTTCTCCTGGGATCAATAGTCTGCATGGTTACCTTCAACGTGTGTTCGAAAGTTTTAGACTCTATAGAATCTATCTTGATGAGAAAATCATAATCAGTAGCTTCATTACTCGCGATCCTCGCGAATAGTCCTGATTTTGCCATATCTTCGGTTTCGAGCTCTGCGATAGCCTTTTGCCAGTTGGCAATTGTCTCATCTGTATTCATCCAATTCTTCCAGATGGTGGCAACCTCGGGGGCGAGCGTATGAGTTGCCTGTATACGTGCTGTTGCGTCTATGCTGCTCTGGAGACCGTATCGTATCAAATCTCATTGAACCTTTGTACTGTTCTGACGAAACCGTGATACAGCCCCACAGGGTTGCTATCAGGATGAAAAGGAAAAAACCTTTCATTAAATTTTTCGTTATCACAACATCCTCCTGTCGGTCATTCCTTGAATTCTCCCGATGATCCTCCTGGCATGCCATCCTTCTCACCTGTGATCGTCAGTTTTTCAAGACCTGTTATTTTTACCAGCCTTCCTGCTTTAGGGTCAAGGATAAAAAGGGCGTTACCGGAATACCGCAGATACCCTTCGATACCCTTCACGATCGATATTGCAGTCCCTGCCCGTGCAGCATAAACAGTGGTCCCTGAAGAAAAATAGATAATGCCGGCATGAGTGTCGATAGCGAGAGAGCGCACCTGTTTTTCACCGGATGCGATAAAAAAAAGTCCAGGTTTTTCATCTTTTGCAACAGTATATATACTATTGTCAACAGCGTAAAAGATACGTTTTCCAATGGCTGCAAAGGCTGTGATGCTCCCTTTCGAGATTTCAATAATGGGTATCTCTTTTCCATCTTCAAGGAGATAGATGATGCTTCCCGTGCCTTTATCTCCGTAAACATAGATACGTTGCCTTGGACCTGAGGCGACCTTCATTCCTGCATGGGGAAGCCTGATACGTTCTTTTACCCCTGAATCTTCATACCAGCCAAGCATATCATTGCATATTACCACACACAAACCCGAGTTCATTGTAAACGAGGTAATAGAGAGCGGTTTGGTATGCGGATAATAGGTATTCTTCTGCAGGTCATAGAGGCTCCCTTCGCCGGTCAACAGTATGGGAAAGGTCCCATCGATGATCTCAAAGTGAGGTGTCAGTTTTATACGGAGGGCCTTTGTACGATCCGGTGTCAGGAGATGTATTAAGGCAGCTTCCTTCCAGACAAAAATCTGGGATGCAGGACCCTTCTGCTGTCCATAGAGGGTTGTTGTAAACATGAGAATAATAAGAAGCGGGACAAGAATCCAGCCTGTACGGGTCATAATTTCATAAGCCAGTGATCCATTTTTTCAAGGTATTTTTTAGCGGTATCTTCTGCTTTCTCTTTAATTTTATCGGTGACGGTCTCCTTGAGCTCGTCAAGGATGACTTTGTTCGATTCCTGAAATGCTTCATCGGGTCTTCCTGTAAGGGATGAGAGAATGACCTTGCCATAAGGTGATGCTGATTCAAGCATCGAATCTCTCGTGAATTTGGCAAGTTCTTCGGGGTCGCTTTTCCTGATAGCCTCTTCAGGATTATAGATGGCATCTGTCAGTATCTCGAAGGTGTTGGCTATTAGATTGTTCATAAAGCCTTTGTATGTCTCGATATTCCGTGACGCGATCTCGCCCTGGATACCAGGAAGCGCCTGTGAGCCAAAATCCAGGTAGGTGGTAACGAGCATGTCGGCCTGTGTGCGAGGGTCGGCTATCTGTTCCGCGTAGTCCATTATTGTTCTCCGTGCCGTTGCAATGATCGAATCTTTGTATGGGATCCACTGGGATTTCACTGTCGGGGCGGCATTGAGGGGCACGTTTGTTGTCATGTTGGCAGAGGGAGGAGGCACAGAAATGGTGTCGAGCCTCATTACGGGTGCCTTTCCGGAAGGGAACGAGCAGAGTTGCCCTCCCATGCTGCTGATACATTTTAGCGAATCCATACTGTCTTTTGAATAATCGAGAATTTTATCGCTCATCCGGAGAGGCTGAGTACCTGTTGCCTGGCCCGCGGATGATGTTGAAAACCATGCATCATGCATCGAAGACCATTGAGAATCTGGAAGCAGCGATGTGCCGTCAAACGCCATTCCCGCCCTTGCCGATGCATTTTCAAGGATGGTGAGGTCTGACGATGAATCCTTGAACTGGTTTGCCGATACATCGAGCATGTTCGACAAAAGCTGTTTTTCTCTTTCTTCCTGGAACCTTCTCTGCTGTTCAACGGCCCTTTGGAGGGCGCTGGCCTGCGTTGAAAGGTTCTGACCGGGGATATTCCCTGATGCAGCAGCTCCGGCTGAGGCAGTCGCCGATGAGGTTACAGCGTCAACAAGAAGATCGGTGATAAGGGAGGCTGCTATAGATCCGAGCATCCCCCCGAACATATTCCCTCCGCCCATCCCGGGCCGGAGTCCTCCTGTGGGAGGCCGCATACCTTGCGGCTTGAATGCCTTGATTCACCCTGTTCCATAACCGGCTGCACCGCAGAGTTGATTTAAGGCAGTACCTGCATAAGCAATTCCATTACCCCACAACATGAAACCGACAATTGCTATAATAAATATTTTTATAAAGGTATGCCGGAATATGCCTATGATCATTCTATTTCTCACGAATTCGATTTAACAGATAGACCATGCTTTGTCAACACAATATCCCATGGCAATTTGTGCCGTCTTTCCTTTCATGAATTGCCTTGTGCAACCCTGCTGATAGGAATTTGCTTTTCAGCATGCGATAAGAATAACAAAAGAAAAACAGATTAACAATACAAACGTGCCAATATCATCGGTTAAAAACCGATAATGTCTACCAAAAAATCAATATCTACTTGGGTGTTGATTGCCAATATAGTGTTGTATATCTGGCGTAGATTCTAAAAACTCACTTACAGCAATGAACGGGAGTCGGATCGAATAATTTCTACCACAAAAAACAAGCACTTTCTGAGACTCCAAGAAGTACACCTTATAACTGGTAATAAATAAATCCGAACAAGTGCAAAATGTGTAGATAGGTATTTGAAAGTGAGCATACTTCCTGTTTGATCAAAACCTATTGCAGGAAGGAAGTGAAGCTCCCCGCCTACAAGGCGGGGCATCTTGCGTGGCTTCGTGAACGGTTGCGGATGTCACCTACACCCATTTCGGAATATATAGATTTCGGATTGCGGATTTCGGATTGCGAAAAGCTGCTCAAAGTTCAAAGTTCAATGTTTTTACTTCTCACGAATGACGGCCTTTACAGGTACTTCTTAATCAGCGCTTCCGCTATCTGTACCGCATTCAATGCGGCGCCTTTTCGTATATTGTCAGCCACAATCCACATGTTCAGCCCATGTGCAACAGATTCGTCACGCCTGATCCTCCCCACAAATGTATGGTCCTTACCGGCTGCATTGATTGCAAGGGGATAGAGGTTTTTTGAAGGATTATCGACGACCTTCACGCCGGGCGCTTTCTTTAGAATTTTCCTTGCTGCTTCGGGGGTCAAATCCTTTTCAAATTCAATATTAACAGACTCAGAATGACCACAGAAGACGGGGACCCTTACCGTTGTGGCGGTAACCTGGATGTTCTGGTCTTCCATGATCTTCTTTGTCTCATCCACCATCTTCATCTCTTCCTTCGTATAACCGTTCTCAAGGAAAGAATCGATATGGGGGAGGCAGTTAAAGGCTATCTGGTGTGGATATACCTTTTTCACAATCGGCTTTTGACCATATATGGCAAGAATCTGCTGTTCAAGTTCATAGATGGCCTTTTTGCCGGTTCCTGACACGGCCTGATATGTGGAAACCACTACCCTTTTGATCTTTGCCGCATCGTGAAGCGGTTTCAATACAACGACCATCTGAATGGTAGAACAGTTCGGATTTGCAATAATCCCTTTTTTCTTGTAGTCCGCAATGGCATGTTCGTTTACTTCGGGCACCACAAGAGGCACATCAGGGTCCATCCTGAAAGCGCTTGTATTATCAATAACCACACACCCGCTGGCCGCTGCGATAGGGGCAAATTTGAGACTTACCGAGCCACCCGGCGAAAACAGTCCGATGTCCACCCCTTTGAAGGAATCTTCTTTCAATTCTTCAATTTTTACTTCCTTACCCTTAAACGTAATGGTCTTGCCAACGCTTCTTGACGAGGCAAGAAGCTTCAGATTCTTTACAGGAAACTTTCTCTGTTCAAGTGTTGCCACCATCTCGTTTCCGACGGCGCCTGTTGCCCCTGCAACTGCTACATTGTACTCTTTCATATTACTCCTCCAGTTTCTTTTTGAGATATTTCACAAGTCCGCCATGGTTTATAAGCTCTACCATAAAGGGCGGAATGGGCTTTGCCTGAACTATTGTTTTTTTACACGTTATCATCCCCGAGGATATATCAACCTCGATCTCTTCGCCTTCCTCAACCACATCGTCTATATCCGCCTCCAGAAGGGCAAGCCCTTTGTTGAAAGCATTTCTATAGAATATCCTCGCAAATGTCTTTGCTATGACAAGGGGGATGCCGATGGCGGATATGGCGATAGGGGCATGTTCCCTCGATGAGCCGCAGCCGAAATTGAGTCCCCCAACGATAATGTCGCCCTGCCTTACCTTCTTATGAAACCCCGGATGCAAAGGCTCCATACAATGTTCACCGAGCACCTTCGGATCAGTGTGTGCAAGATATTGTGCAGGGATTATAATATCCGTATCAATATTGTGACCGAATTTCCAGACTCTTCCTTTTAATTTCATATCAACTCCTTCTAAAATCACATTACTTCTTCCGGATGGGCTATCCTGCCCTTTATGGCGCTTGCCGCTGCCACTGCTACCCCTGAAAGATAAACCTCGCTCTCAGGATGCCCCATCCGTCCGATAAAATTCCTGTTTGTTGTAGCAATAGCCCGTTCACCCTTTGCAAGCACACCCATATGCCCGCCAAGACATGGTCCACAGGTGGGAGGTGATATTATGCACCCTGCTTCGAGAAAAATCCCGAAAAATCCGCGCTTCAATGCCTCACCGTATATCGTTGGTGTAGCCGGAATAATAATGCACCGGACATGCTTAGCCACCTTTTTGCCTTTCAAAATCTCTGCAGCAATCTCTAAATCCTCAATCCTTCCATTTGTACATGAGCCTATCACTGCCTGGTCAACCTCAACATCACCTAATTCACCCACATCCTTCACATTCGACGGGAGTGACGGACAGGCAACCTTCAATCCAATCTTACCGGCATCGATTTCATACACTTTCCTGTAACTGGCATCTTTATCGCTCTCGTAAACCGTGTAGGGCCTCTTTCCTCTCCCCTTCACATACGCTAAGGTCTTTTCGTCCACTTTAAATATCCCGTTTTTCCCCCCTGCCTCTATAGCCATATTGGCAATGGAGAAACGGGAGTCCATGGAAAGCGCCGAGATTGCCTCGCCCTCAAATTCCATGGCAGCGTAAAGTGCGCCATCCACCCCGATCATCCCGATAATATGGAGGATCAGGTCTTTTCCGGTAACCCATTTCTGCCATTTTCCCGAGCAGCTGAATTTTATACTTTCAGGCACCTTAAGCCATATACGCCCCGTCACCATCCCGTACGTCACATCAGTGCTCCCCATGCCGGTTGAAAAGGCTCCCAGGGCACCGTATGTACAGGTGTGGCTATCCGCCCCTATCACTAAGTCACCAGGCACTACGAGTCCCTGCTCGGGGAGCAGCGCATGTTCAATCCCGCATTCACCGCCTTCAAAACAATATCTGATACCGTGTTTTTTTGAAAACTCGCGTATCTTTTTACAGTTCTCGGCGGAGAGGATATCCTTGTTCGGGGTAAAGTGGTCCAGGACAAAAACCACCTTTTCCGGGTCAAAGACCTTTTTTGCGCCAACTTTATCAAATTCCTCGAGGGAAAGCGGGGCAGTAATATCGTTTGCAAGGGCAAGGTCGATCCTTGCATCGATGATCTCTCCCGGTTCCACGAAGTCTTTTCCTGCATGAATTGCAAGTATCTTCTCTGTAATCGTCATACCCATCTATTTCACCTCAACCCTTTTACTTTTAACATATTCAAGCCTGTTAAGCGCGTTGATATATGCCTTCGCACTCGCCACAATAATATCCGTATCCGCGCCTTTTCCAATGGCAATAAGCCCTTTCTCCTCAACTTTCACAAAAACCTCGCCCTGTGCGTCCATATCCTTCGTAATGGAATTAACAGAAAATTTTACAAGCTTGCTGTTTGTCTTTGCAATTTTCTTGATGATCTTAAAAGTGGCATCAACGGGCCCATCGCCGGTTCCAACCTCCTGGTAAACATTCCCGTCAGCCTCAAGTTTTACCGTAGCAGTGGGAATTGTTATATTGCCACAGCTCACATTGAGATATACGAGTTTGTATTTTTCGGGTATCTTGTATATTTCATCCATGATGATCATCTCGATATCTTCATCATAGACATATTTTTTCATGTCCGAGAGTGTTTTAAATCTCTTGAAGGTAAGGTTGAGCTCCTTATCATCCAAGGTGTACCCAAGACCTTCAATCCTCTCCCTGAATGCATGCCTTCCGGAGTGCTTTCCGAGGACGAGTGAGCTTTTCGATATGCCCACGGACTCGGGTGTCATAATCTCATAGGTAAGTTTCGCCTTCAAGAGACCATCCTGGTGAATACCCGATTCATGGGCAAAGGCATTGGCGCCCACTATGGCCTTGTTCGGTTGAACAGAGACACCGGTAATAGCAGTAATCAGCCTACTCGCAGGATAAATCTTCTCGCTCACAATCCTTGTATCAGCGGGGAATATGTCCTTGCGTGTGCGAAGAATCATGGCAATCTCTTCGAGGGAAGCATTCCCTGCCCTTTCACCGATGCCGTTTATAGTGCATTCCACCTGACGGGCGCCATTCTGAATAGCGGCAATGGAGTTTGCGACAGCAAGTCCCAGATCGTTATGGCAGTGCACGCTGATGATAGCCTGAGAGATGTTGGGAACATTATCTTTAATATAGCGGATGAGTCTGCCGAATTCCTCAGGGACTGTGTAGCCAACCGTATCAGGGACATTAATGGTAACCGCCCCTGCAGCAATAACCTCGGCAAAAACCTTGCACAGATAGTCCCAGTCGCTTCTGGTGGCATCCATTGCAGAGAATTCTACGTTGGATGTATACTTTTTTGCCCTTTTCACGGCATTGACGGCAATCTTTAATATTTCATCCTTGTTTTTCCGGAACTGATGTTTCAGGTGGATGTCAGATGTTGAAATAAAGGTGTGGATTCGCGGCTTCTGAGCACCCTTTATTGCCCCCCATGCACGGTCGATATCGTCATCGTTCGCCCTTGCAAGGCCTGCAATTTCGCTGTTTTTAATGGTGTCTGCAATCTGTCTGACTGCATCGAAATCACCATCCGAAGCTATAGGAAAACCGGCTTCGATAATGTCAACACCGAGGAGTTCAAGTTGCCTGGCCACACGGAGTTTTTCCTGGGTGTTCATGGTATTTCCCGGAGACTGCTCTCCATCCCTTAATGTTGTGTCAAAAATAAAAACTCGTTCAGACATGTTTACCTCTTTATACGGGCATTTAGCTATTTAGCTATTTTTTGTTATCCTTTTTTGCTAAAAGCTTAGAGCGAGCGGCTGATAGCTTCTTTTGGATCAACAACATCATTTCTTCTTCCCTTTCTATCTTCGCTTCTACTGTAAGATAATACAGGTTCTCAGGCGCAGCTTCCGGGTCAATCTTTACCGCATCCTTTTCAGTGGTCACAACGATCTCTGCGTCCTGATAGCGTGAAAATCTTTCCATATCTTTTCTTCCATAAAAGTAATGATCCGGATATGGCATTTCACAGACAACGTTTGCACCTAATTCCTTTAAAAAATCGAAAAACGCATTATTGTCACCCAGCCCTGAAAATGCAAGGATGTCTTTTCCCTTTAAAAAATTATAATGGCCCGTAAGGTTATATTTAAGATTACACAGATAGACAGGCTTGTATTGAAACCTGAAAACCGGTATGCCTTCTGTGTAATGCTTAAGATTGCCGTTGAGTTCGCCTTTGCTTACCAGAATCATGTCCGCATCCTTTATCCTTTCAGATGGTTCTCTATAAGGTCCAAGAGGAAAAATATTCCTGTTCGTCTTTCCTTTGCCGCCGCTAACCAGGAGAATCTCTACGTCTTTCTTGAGGTTCTTCAACTGAAAACCATCATCCAGTAAAGCAACATCTATCCGAAACGATTTCATACCCATTGTGATCGCATCAGCCCTGTTCGTTCCCACGACAACAGGCATCCCGGTCTTCCTTGACAGCATGAACACTTCATCCCCGACATCTTCAGCAAGATACTTGTCCCCATATACAATAAAAGTACCTTTCCTGTTCCTCTTGTAACCCCTCGTCGCGATTGCCGGATGAAAACCTTCTTCAGCCAACCTTCTTGCTATCTTCTCAACAACGGGTGTTTTCCCTGTTCCGCCCAGGGTTATATTCCCTACGCTAATCACAGGAACAGGCACCTCGCTTACTTTTATAAAACCAGTGCTGTACATGTAGTCTCTCGCACGGAGACAAATTCTATATATACAGGAAAGAGGAAGAAGCAGAGGGCACAAAAACCATTGCAGAAATTTTGACTCATCTCTCCATACCTTTAAAATTGCATTCCTCATTATATATTGGCAAGTTATACCAGATAAACAGTAAAAAATCAATAATGAGACCAACGACGCAGCAATTTTCTATGATACCGAGATTCGTGAATCGTGAACAGTGAACAGGTTTTTAACTGACTACTATTCACTAACGACTATTCACTGAAGCAGTGGAGCCCGCAGCCTATTAAACCCTTGTCATTTTGTTTCCTTTTAGATATTATAAAAGTTACGGGGTATGATACATGCGATTAGACGTACTTATTATTGATGATGAAGAAGGGATCAGAAGGTCACTTACAAGAATACTGCGGGAAGACGGCTATTCCGTTCAGACGGCATCAAGCGGTGAAGATGCACTGACGATTCTTTCGAATAATGGTACCAACCTCGACATTGTAATCTGTGACCTTATTATGCCGGGGATAGATGGTATAAGAACAATAAAAGAGATAAACAGAACACATCAGGGCATTACGAAAATCATCCTCACGGGGTATGGCACCCTGGAATCTTCAATAAAAGCGATAGAGGCCGGCATTGATGGATTCATTACAAAACCATTTCAAAATAAAGAATTAAAATGGAAAATCAAGGAGTATTATGTCAAGAGAAGGATGAGACAGTTTGTTGCGCCGGATATTTTCGATAAACTCCTTGATGAACCGGCATACCTTGAGCCAAGAATATCGCCTGTTACAATATTGTTTACCGACATCAGGGGCTTTACACGGTTAACCTCCACTATGCCTCCCGAAGAGCTTGCTTCCTTCCTTAACAAATATTATTTTCAGCCTATGAGCGACATTGTCTCAAAACACAAGGGGATAGTAGACAAATATATCGGCGATAGTGTCATGGCGCTCTTTGGCGCCCCTATCCATTATGATAAAGACGAAGAAAATGCAGTGGAATGTGGCATTGAGATGATAGAAAATATGGAAGGTTCAAAAAAGGCTTTTCAAATGGGTATCGGTATAAGCACAGGATATGTTGTTACGGGCATCTTCGGCTCAATAAGCAAAAAAGAATATACCGCTCTGGGCATGCCGGTAAACATTGCAGCCCGTCTTCAAAAATTCGCCGCACACGGTGAAATTGTTATTTCAGAGGAAACACTGAGAAAACTGAATGGTTCCGCCACTTTCAAAAAGGTGGGTTCATTCAGCCCTTTCCCGTCGTCCCCGCCTGTCGTATATTATAAATGGATCAGAAATGGTAAGATTTAATGACATTGTCGATGAAATATTAAAATATAATCCACAGGCCGATGTGCCGACTTTAGAAAGGGCCTATATCTTCTCTGCCCAGGCGCACAAAGGACAGATAAGACTCTCCGGAGAGCCCTACCTCGTTCATCCCCTTGAAGTAGCATACACATTAACCAAAATGAACCTCGATATTCCGAGTGTCGTATCCGGCCTTCTCCATGACACCATAGAAGATTCGTATGTGAACAAAAAGGAGATAGAAGAATATTTCGGGAAGGAGGTTGCAGAACTTGTCGATGGGGTGACAAAGATCGGTCAGATTCCCTTAAAAACCTCGGAAGACTCAAGGGTTGAGAATTTCAGAAAGATGATACTCGCCATGAGTAAGGACATAAGGGTAATACTCATTAAACTGGCTGACAGGTATCACAACATGCAAACCCTCAATTTCCTTAACTCTGACAGACAGGTTGACATTGCCAGAGAAACCCTCGAGATATATGCGCCCCTTGCTCACCGGCTGGGTATCGAATGGATAAAGGGAGAGTTGGAAGATGAGGCCTTCAAATATCTCCACTCTCTGGAATATAAAACCATAAACACAAAAATTGCAAAAAAGAAGAAGGAAAGAGATGCCTACATCCATGAAGTCATAGAACTCTTAAAGAGCAAATTTGAACAGTATAAACTACATGCTGAAGTATCTGGAAGGGCCAAAAGGCTATACAGCATTTACCGTAAAATGATGCTGGAAAAGGTAGAATTAGATGATATTTACGATATAACTGCCTTCCGGGTAAAGGTTGACAGTGTCAAAGAGTGTTATCTGGCCCTTGGTCTGATACACTCCTTTTTCAGACCCATACCAGGAAAGTTCAGCGATTTTATTGCATTGCCTAAACCCAACATGTATCAGTCCCTTCATACCAAAGTAGTTGGGCCTTACGGTGAAAAGATTGAGATCCAGATAAGGACACACGAGATGCATAAGATTGCCGAAGAGGGGATTGCTGCACATTGGAAATACAAGGAAGGAAGGGCCTTTGATCCTAAAGAAGATAAAATATTCGGATGGCTTAGAAGGGTAATTGAATCACAACAGGAATTAAAAGATAACAAGGAATTTATGGAGGTCTTTAAAATAGATCTCTTCCCTGATGAAATCTATGTCTTTACACCAAAAGGTGATGTGAAAGAGCTCCCCAAGGGGGCGACAGCTGTTGATTTTGCCTATGCCATACATTCGCAACTCGGTCATAAGTGTGTCGGGGCAAAGGTGAACGGGAAACTTGTTCCTTTGCGGCATGAACTAAAAAGCGGTGATATTATTGATATTCAAACTAATCCGGCCCATAAACCAAGCAAAGACTGGTTGGGTTTTGTCAAAACATCGAGGGCAAAAACAAGGATCAGGCAATGGATCAAGGCAGAACAACGGGAGAGAAGCGTTGAACTCGGAAAAACACTTATCGAAAAGGAATTATCAAAGCACGATATGAGTTTTTCCAAAATGCTCAAGTCGGGAGAGCTTCTCAATATCGGCAAAGAATTTAGCTTCGAAACAGTGGAGGACTTGTTTGCCAGCGTAGGGTATGGTTTGTACACACCCTTGCAGGTACTCGGTAAGGTCATTCCGGAAAACGAAAAACCCGGAAAACTCAAGCAGATAATCAGCAGTATCAAGAGGAGTAAAGACAGCGCAATAAAGATTCAGGGTGTTGACGGGATGGTTGTAAGATTTGCGCAATGTTGTAATCCCATACCCGGCGATACAATTTTCGGTTTTATTACAAGGGGAAGGGGGTTGACAATACATACGGCAGACTGTCCAAACATTCATACGTATGACGAACAGCGCAGGATTGAAGTCTCGTGGGAATTAAATAAGAACTTCACCTATCCGGTAAAGCTGAAAGTATTGGGGGACGACAGAAAGGGCCTTCTCTCGGATATCAGTTCGACTATGGCCTCAAATAAGGTCAATATCATCGGTGCCCAGGCAATGACCAATTCCGATAGAACTGCAGCCGGTATCTACGAAATAGAAATCGGGCACATGTCACAACTCCAGAAAGTCATCAAATCGATACAAAAAATTAAGGGTGTACGGTCGGTAGAAAGAATCCTGGGAACGGTTTAGGCTGCCTTTTGAAAACTACCTTTTTTAATGCACTTCGTGCAGAGTCTTGCTTTTTGCGTTGTACCATCTTTCACGATTTTTACAGTCTGTAAATTGGGGAACCATTCTTTCTTTGATTTGTTGTTCGCGTGACTTACATTATAGCCAATCTGCTTACCTTTGCCGCATATCTCACAAACCCTTGCCATCTATTCCTCCGTTCATATTGCCTAAGGTTTAAGGTTAAGGATTTTACTAATTTAGACCTTATATGTCAATACAAATTAAAGCATTCATCTTTTCCAATTGACAACAAATTTTCCAATTGACAACAAATGAGTTTTTAAATATCTTAACTCCATGTCCCTTTACATCTTGTGGATTGTCATTGCATACCTCATCGGCTCTATACCCGTGGGCATAATCCTTGCGAAGATAAAAGGCGCTGACCCGAGGAAAGTAGGGAGCGGAAACATTGGTGCTACCAATGTCATGAGGGCGGCGGGTAAAACCCTTGGCATTCTGACTTTGATCGGGGATATTCTTAAAGGACTGATCCCAACAACCTTTGCGCTCTATTCTAAACAACCGGCTTTTGTGATCACCGCAATAGGGTTCGCGGCCTTCATTGGCCATCTGTTTCCTTTGTTTTTGAAATTTAAGGGAGGTAAAGGCGTTGCAACTGCAGTAGGGGTTTATCTTGCAGTCAGCCCTCCCGCTATATTGATAAATGTTGTAATTTTCATCCTTGTACTTCTCAAGTGGCGTTATGTGTCCCTCGGCTCCCTCGTCGGGACAGGCCTTATGCCGCTTGCCCTGCTTGTGTTAAAAAAACCCCATGAATATATCTACCTCTCTTTGGTTGTCGGGATTCTTATCTTCATAAAACACAAGGACAACATCAGAAGATTGTTTGATGGGAAAGAGAGTAAAATTCGCTCATAGCTTCTTGCCTTTCACCTTCAGCCTTCCCGCCTTCAGCCTGCCTTTTACCTTTCACCTTTCACCTTCTTCCCTAAACGAAGAGTGACACCAACTTTTTATTCTTAATATCCGCCAGCCCTTTGTCCGTTATCCTTAAAAAAGGCAGCCCCGTGAAGGGAATTGTCTGGATTGTCAGAAAAGGCCTTTCGAGAAATGAACCGATTTCCTTCATCTTTTTTTCAAGTTCCTTCGTTTTATCTTTTATTTCTTCCAGTCTGGCGACGGGCATGATACCAAATACCGGCATGGAAAACTCATATATTACATTTCCGTTGTGCACAATCACCGTACCGCCTTTTATATCGATGAGTCTGTTTACGGCGGCAGCCATATCCTTTTCGTCACTTCCTATGGTAAGTATATTTCCCGTATCCCATATGAGCGTTGTGGCAACAGCACCATGTTTAATACCGGTACCTTTGATAAATCCTTTACTGATTTTTCTCCCACCTCTCCTGTTAATGATGGCAACGGGTATTATATCCTCGTTAAGATCCTTTTCTAAAAAACCGTCCCTTGTTTTAGCTTCATAGTGGATTTCCTTCGTTATTGTCTGATTTACTACTTCGATCACCCTTATAATGATTTTATGCGACTTAGACCTGACTCTGAGTTCCTCTTCCGTAAGCTTTTTAGCAGTGACAGTGTCCTGAACCGAATCGGGATAAATATGAGGCTCAATAGTTTTCAATAATTTCTTATCTGACCATACGATTTCACCGTTTGCCATTACCTTCTCTATCGACACTTCCATGATATCCTTCAGAAAAAGGATATCAGCTTGCCTCAATGGCGCAATTGCACCAAGATACCTTAATCCATAATAGTCGGCAGGGTTGATGGTCATCATCTTTATAGCCTCTATCGGCGAGAATCCGTACTGTATGGCCTTCCTTGCAATGGAATCCAGATACCCGTCTTCATAAAGCATTACCGCATCGAATACGTCCGAAACCAGCATGATCCGGCGCTTATCTACATCCAAATCTTTTATTTTCGAAAGTTCGGGGAGCTCCATCCTTACCCACCCTTCCCTGATCATAATATACATGCCAAATCTAAGTTTTTCCAATACCTCATCAATGCTTATTGACTCATGGCACGATGTTATTCCTGTAAGAACATACTGTATAAGGTTTTTCCCCCTTGCCCCCGCTGAATGGCCATCGAGCGCCTTATGCAGGGTCTGTGCATATGCCGCCTGCGCAAGAATCCTCTCGTCGCCCTCTACAATCCTTGTCCAGTAAGCCTCACCGATACCCAGAAATTCCTCCCTTCTCAGGATTGCCTTCATTTCTTTCAAACTTAACCCATCTGAACCTTCCATCTTTGGAAAAGGTGGAGTGAGGGGGGGTGCAAGAAAAAAACACCGTATCGGATATCCCTTTGTGCTGTCAACAAGGGCATTCACCCCTTCTATTCCACACGCACATGCCGCTGCACTTGTTTCCGTAACAACTGTCGTTGCACCTCCCCTGAGGGCATAGGGGACAAATTCGCAAAAGGGAATCATGCTGTCAAGGTGGGTATGGGCATCGATAAAACCCGGACATAGATATAAACCACCGGCATCCATAACCTTTGTATTTTTGTATACAGTCTTGCTGTCATCCTTCTCCACGGAAACAATCCATCCATTCTTGATAACAAGAGTAAAATTTTCATCTATGCTGTTGGTAAAAACATTTACAATATTTCCGTTTTTTATAATCAAATCAGGCGGCGTTAACCCTTTGGCAACATTTAACAATGTCTTTAATGTCTCTTTCTGCATGATATTTTAACCTTTCCCTTGTTTTATTACTGATACCGAGCTGCCTTCATTTGCTCATCTTTGTTATCTCTTCCTCACGCTACTCGACGTACTTCTATGTACGCCTGCGTCGGTTCGTCATCGCTGCCTCGATGCGCTTTTGAATGCAACTTGGTATGAATCCGAATTGGTACTATTCTACACAAAAATCTCCGGCTTGTAAAACCGATAAATCCTCAGTTTTATCTTGTCTGTTCACCCTATCTGATTTATAAGAATTAGCTGAGGGCTAAAAACCAAATTCGCATGCATGAAGGATTAAAAAAGGCGTTACGCTACAGATGGTTCATCTTCTGGATCCTGTCGATCCAGTACCTGCTCGTTTACTTTCACCGTGTTGCACCGGCAATTACAGCTCCTGAACTGATTAATGCTTTTGAAATATCCGGTACAGCCCTTGGGGTTCTCGCTTCAGCATATTTTTATTCCTACGGGATAATGCAGATACCTGTTGGTATTCTCTCTGACAGGTGGGGACCGCGAAAAGTCATTATACTTTCAAGCTTCATAGCTTCATTGGGCGCTATTTCCTTTGGTTTATCACCAAGTTTTTCAGTTGCCATCATTTCAAGAGTTTTTATCGGGATCGGTGTTTCTGCTTTGTTTGTTGCAGCCATGAGGATTCTGGCTAACTGGTTTAAGGGGGTGGAACTTGCCAGGGTTTCCGGCGTACTCATGGCAACGGGCGGATTGGGGTGGCTTATGGCAACAACGCCTCTTGCTTTAATGTCACAAGCGTTTGGCTGGAGAGAGTCATTTATTGCAGTCGGTGTATTCTCTCTTATACCGGCGGCTTGTTCATGGTTTATTCTGGCCGATACCCCTGCAAAAAAAGGATTTCCAAATATAACTGAGATACCGGGTTCTTCAGAAAACACAAACATGAACATCATAAAAGATTTAAAAATGATCCTCAGGGAAAAACACTTCTGGGCAATTGCAATCTGGTTCATTTTCAGAGGTGGTGCACTCTTCGGCTTCTTTGGCCTCTGGGCAGGCCCATATCTTATTGAAACCTACCACCTCTCGCAGTATTCTGCGGGTAACATCCTGTCCATGATTGCCTTTGCCATGATCTTATTAAGTCCGGTTCTCGGCCACATGTCCGACAAAACCCTTTCAAGCAGAAAAAAGGTTCTCGTATGGACTTCAGTTCTCAACTCTCTATGCTGGTTTGCCATGTTAACCTTTTTTGAGCAACTTTCAACCGTATGGCTCTATGTAATTTTCTTCATAATGGGTATCACAATCAGTTCTGTGGGAACAATCGCTATTGTGGCAACAAAAGAACTTTTCCCTCCAGGTATAGCCGGTACCTCGATGGGCACGATGAACGTATTTCCTTTTATCGGAGGCATTATATTTCAGCCGTTAATCGGGTACATTCTCGATAGGACAGGAAAAATTCAGGGGGTATATCCACCTTCGGCTTACAAATCGATGATCTGGCTACTTTTTGTTATAAGTCTTCTCGCTTTGATAAGTATTATGTTCTCGAAGGAAACAATAAAAAAGATGTAGTGCTTCATTTATGCATTATTTTGAGTTTCTCCTTATCCACAGGGATTCCCTCCCACCTCTTAAAGAGCGAATGATCAATATCCATAAGGTCTAAAATCTTGCCAACCGTATGATCAATCAAATCTTCGATATTACGGGGGGCATGGTAAAAGGCAGGTACAGGCGGTAATATGATCCCTCCCAGATCAGCTACCTTGCTCATTAATTCAAGGTGGCCCTTATGGAGAGGCGTCTCTCTTACCACGAGGATCAGCCTCCTCCTTTCTTTAAGCATAACATCGGCCGCCCTCACCATAAGATTATCATTATATGAATTCGCCACACCGGATAATGTTTTCATTGTACAGGGTACTATCACCATTCCATATGTCCTGAAGGATCCGCTTGAAACAGGAGCTGCCAGATCCTTCACGTCATAAACCTTGTACGCAAGATCTTCAACGTGCCGTACAGAAAGATCCGTTTCTATTGATATGTTCTGTTTTGCAGCATCAGAAAATATAAGGTGTGCCTCTATGCTTAAATCCTTTAATACTTCAAGCAACCTTACACCATATATAACACCCGTTGCGCCTGTTATACCCACCACAATCCGTTTCACCATTTTTGTACCTCCGTAATTACTTTTTCTGTTATCGTCCTGCAAGCCTCCATAATAATTTCTATTTCTTCCATTGATAGTTCATCCCAGTGTATCCCGGCAACAACAACAACCTTTTTGTTCAGCCTCTTTGCGATTTCCTCCGACATTGTTTTTACCACTGCATCTTCTTTATGGCCGATATATGTATAGGTTGAACTGGTAGCACTGGCTTTTTCGGGATCCCTCAGGCTGGCCCGCGGCTGAGCCATACCAATAGCCCCTATGTGTGCTGCACCGCCATAGACAATGACAAGAAGGTCCTTGCCTAACTGTTTTATTTCGGCGAATATTTCAAACCGGCCATTCTTCTCTTCTATAACAAGATAATCCATATTCAAGGACCTGTCCGGATAGCGTTATATTCGCGAGATGCAGTATGCATGTTATGCCTTTTTAGCTCTTATCATTTCATCGAGTATTTCTACTGCTCTTTCAGCGAAAGCAGGGTCACTGATATGAACATCCATTTCTTCAACAGGTATAGTTGGTTTGAGTGATCTTTTTAATTCATCCGCAAAGACCTGGTCTATTTCCGGATCAAACAGCTCCATTCCGGATTTATCGGCTTCAGACCAGCCTTTTCTGGGTATCAATATGTGTGTGGGGTCCTGTGATTTATTCAGTTTTTCTCCTATGATCCGTGCGAACAGCTTCATCTCTTCCTGTTCCATGCGTACACAAAACCTGGTATCATGCATATGGGTTCTTCGACCTTGCAAGCTGTCAGGCATAGGATAGAACGGGCTGAAGACCGCGTTATCGAGGCCACCGGGGGCAAAAACAAGCGGCACCCCGGCTTTCCCTGCCATTTCAAATCGTTTCTGTCCTATACCCCTGCAATATCCACCATACATCTCGTCTGCCAATTCATGGGAAGTAAAATCGAGTACACCAACAAGCAGACCCTCCTCAATCATCTCTTCCATTGCCATTCCACCAACCCCATTAGCGTGGAAGGCAATCATCTCGTACCCCCTCTTCTCAAGGAGGGGTTCAGCGTAAAGCGCACAGGCAGAATTGATGCCATATGCAGTAACGCCCACCATCGGCTTCCCTTTTTTAATAGTATCACCCATCTGCATCATTCCGCATACGGCATGGACTGCCTGCCTGAGGATATGACACATGAATTCGTTCAGGCCGAGAATGTCGGCTACAGAATGAAACATGACGATGTCTTTCGTGCCTATGTATTCCCTGATATCACGGGATGCAACAGTAGAAACAACCACCTTTGGAAGACCAAAGGGCAATGATCGCATAATGGATGTGACTATGGACGTACCGGTCCCGCCGCCCATGCCGAAGACACCGCCCATTCTTCCCTCATGGAGCAGTTGATTCGCCAATACCCTGCCCCCTTCCTGCATTGACTGTACCGAGGCTGAACGATCTCCCGTCCTTTTCAATCCTTCAGGGTCATACCCTGCTGCCCGGACAATCTCCGCACTGGAAATATCAGGGGCTGATAAGGGGTCGCCCAGTGTTCCCACATCCATCAATACGGTGCCGATCCCGAGGCTTTCAGCACACCCCTTTACAAATTCTGCCTCACGGCCTTTTGTATCAAGGGTAGCGATGATAAGAAGTTTTTTATCCAATACTTTACTTTCTCCTCAACGAATAGCGCTCAACCTGGAGCGTTTAGTTTTAAATCCTATACGCCTGTTCCTGTCCTCACGCAGTGGGGGCTCACGCAGCGGGGGCTATGCGCTCTACGCTATAGATTACTTCACGCTATACGCTCTAAGTTGTTATTTCAGCTTCACCCCGGTCAACAGTTGGCTTAATATACGTTCCATGGGGTCCTTTTTTTTCTCAGTTCGGGCTGTAACTTCTTTTTTGTTCCATATAGACTCCGGTCTCACCTGAAGAATAATGACACTTTCAGGAAACACGAGATCTGCATCGATGCCGAATTCAATGTCATAGTGTTTGCCATAATAATCTTCTATCACTTTTCCAAGACGGCAGAGTTCTTTCACCTCATCAAGTGAAACGCATAGTTTCTCCCTCTGTTCCTTCGGAACATCAGCCTGGACGATATCGCTCCCCCCCTCCCTGTACACACATTGAGTCTCCTTGCTCCCTATGGTTGTTTTGACTGTATCAAGGGTTACTTTGTCCACGAGGAAGCTGTCAGGTGTAACAAGACCGCTCACCACCGCCTCACCAAGGCCGTAACTTACATCCAAGGATATCTTGGACGGATCGCCATTCAAGGTGTTCAGGGTAAAAATGATGCCGGAAACCCTCGAATTGACCATTTTTGGAATTCCAACACCGATATTGAAGAGGAACCCTACCCCTTTATTTGCCCTGTACATGATGGCTTCCACGTTATAGGCGCTGGCCCAGCACTTCTTTACATATTCTATAAGATCCTTATCCCCCCGGATATTAAGGTACGTTTCCATCTGGCCCGGCATGGAGATGGCGCCGCTGCTTCTCACCGCTACAGGAACATTGTTTGTACGGGAAAACTCACAGAGTTTTCTGTAATTTGCCAGGATATCATCTTCAATTTCGGCAGGCAATGCTGCCGATTCAATCAAAGAGATTGCATAGGCGCTCGCCTTCTTTGTTGTCTCATATGTGGCTTCACCAAGCCCTTCCAGATACTTACCGAGCTTTTCCTTAATGCCTGTATCAATGATAAATTTCTCATTTGCAGCAATTGTGACGGAGAAACCTGGGCTGGTCCTGATTCCCGCCTTTATCATCTCGCCAAGGTTCGCATTTTTCTTGCCCACGAGAGGGAAATCCTTGCCATCCGTCTCTTCGTACCATAACGTAAATCTTTCCGTCTTGTCTGCCATTCATCCCTCCCTTACAGTGATCCCGTGCAAGGGCGGCAACAGGCACCCCCGGCCCGTTGCTGCCCTTGCTACAGGAAAAGGAGCCAGAGATTATTTATTTACCCTTTCGAGTATCTCTACTATCCCGGAATCCCCGTCTATCCTGATCAGATCCCCAGTTTTAATGAGGCGTGTGCCTTTGCCTGTTCCCACTACCGTGGGAAGCCCATACTCTCTGCATACTATAGCGGCGTGACACATCGGTCCTCCTACATCGGTTATAGCGCCTGCGATCTTCACAAAGGCAGGTGCCCAACTCGGGGATGTTGTAGTGGCGACAAGGATTTCACCCTCCAGAAGATCCGCAAGTTCTTCCACATTCTTCAAAACCCTTGCCCTGCCTTCCACTTTGCCCGAGGAGCCGGGTGAACCCTTCAGTATATTCTGATCACCCTCTGCACCCTCCCCTTTGAGCCATTCAGACAGCACGTCAGTCGTCACACCCCAAAGCACTATGGTAAAAGGCTCTGTGACTACATCAGGCGGGACGCCCAGGGCAGGAGGAGGTGTCCATTCTTTAAATTTCTCATATATACCCTTTCTCTTTGCAATTTCCTTCGGCCAGTATGACGGCCCCCTCGGCTTTACCCCCGTTGCCCATGCAGTGGTGTAATCCCATAGGGCCTGTTTGATCTCGTCCCTTTTCAGGAACCAGATATCTTCGTTCGCATTTTCAATGAAGCCTGCATTCTGGAGCATCTGACCTACCTGACGGATTTTTCCCCAGAAGATGCTGTGAAACCAATGCTCTATATAGAAAAGGTGGTCTTCCACGTAAGGGAATACTGTCCTTGCTACTCCGAGGACCTGGTCAAAGGCCTCCCGATCATCATCAGTCTTGATCAGCTTCCTGTATTCATCAACGATTCTGTCCCGTTCTTTTATGATTTTTTCAGTGGGGCGTTCAACCTCTTTACCTTCTTTGATGCTGTTTATGCGCATCCTTATCGCATCAAAGGGTATGTCGAGGTTGTCATTCCAGCTTATGTGATGATGATACCAGCCTGTACCCGTTGATATATGGAACCATGGGTAACGGGATTTTTCCAACTCTGCAAGCCATTCCTTGCCTGCCGGTACCCTTGCCAGTTCATTCATAAGGTCCCCTGATTTTAAGGGTTTGAGGACCAGTTCATCGAGACCTGTATCAAGCGCGAGTTTAGCAAGCCTGATAAGTTCGGCATCAGGTCTGTACATGACCACATCAATACCCGCCACCATCTTTGTAAGGGTGGATATGGGTACCCCGGGGAATATCTGATTGCACGTATTGATGAAGGTCACATATGCAGCGTATCCGAGGTTCAGAAATTCGAAATGGTATTGCCAGTTGAGAAGCCCCATGTTGATGACATCATCATACTTCTTGAGGAGCGTATATCCACTGCCTACACCTTTGCCCTCGGTTATTACACTTATATCTTCAATCTCGGGAAGATCAGTAAAGTTGACTGCCTCAAGCTCCGCAATAAGGGCCGTTACCTTCTTTTTCCAGTTTTCATACAATCTGTCCCAGTTCTGATAGTAATATCCGGCCCTCTCCATAAATAACGGTATTCTCTTCCCGATAACCTCAGGATCTGCGATACCTACAGGGGTGATATAGACATAACCATTAACAATTCTGTGATCAATGCCCATCGCCGGCGGAATAATAAAGTGGCGCGTGTTATACTGGGAAAGCGCCAATGACCAAGCCTCATCCCATATAAGATCAAAAGGAAAATGCGGCTCCGGGTAGTGCAGACCATCATAATACCATATCTGGCTGCTCTCGAAAGCGGCCCGTTCAGGATCATCTTTTGAAAATTGGTACTGATACGGGTAGAGCTTTTCCCATCCCTCTGTCCCTGGAATGGTGGGAACATCGTGCGGATCCATGAATGTTTTACCGGCCATAACCTCTCCTCCCCTTTTTCAAGGATTTTATAAATTTTTTAAAGCCTGAGCCATTTCGGCTCATCGAAGCGCTCTGTGGAGCGCAATACCCTGCTTGCATAATTCCTGACATATTCATTCTTCAATGTCAGGGTGATTCTCCTGAAGTCCTCGTTATTGAAAAGCCGCCCGATATCTACAGGGTCCTTGAAGGTAAATTCCGCAATAATTTCGCTGAAACCGCCAAAGACAGTATTCCACCCGCCAGTCACCTCCACATAATCAATCTTTTGCATTGCCGGCAAGTGTTCATTGATGACAAAATCCGCATAGGCCTTTTTCATGCCGGGCATAATGTCATAATACTGGTTAAACTTCCAGACCCCCTTCTGTATCGTGTACTTCTCTCTTTTCACTGCTCCCGTGGGCTCATATACCGAGCTTTTGTAATTGTAAACAAACGACTTTAATTCAACTGTCAGATCCTTGAATCTCTTACTCGTAACAAAAGCTGTCAACTCTTCCAGCGCGTTACAGGCATATACCCCAAGCACTTTTGGTCCGAAACCGACTTCTACATAATATCCCCCAACCGGAATAAAACCCATGGCTGAGGTTTCGGGTATGTAGGTATCGGTCACAAATCGAGCATACTCATCCCCTTTGCCGTGAATAATATCCCAGTTCTGGATAAACAAGATGGACATGGGCACCTCCTTTCATTTTTTATTTTTTTCTCTTAATGCCATAAGCACACGTTCGGATGTGACGGGAAGCTCCTGTATCCTCACTCCTGTGGCGTCATAAACGGCATTTAATATAGCAGGGATCGTCGGCATGATTGCACCTTCACCGACTTCCTTTGCGCCAAAAGGACCGTTGGGCTCATTGCTCTCAATAATGATTGTTTTCACATTGGGCATATCAAGAGAAGTTGCTATCCGGTATTCTCCGAGTGTCGGGTTTGCCACCCTTCCCTTGTCATCAAACTTTATCTCTTCAAACAACGCTTCACCTAATCCCATAGAGAGAGAACCCTGCATCTGCCCTTCGACATTTGTACGGTTAATGGCAAAACCACAGTCATGGGCATCGGTCATATCGTCTACCGTAACCTTACCGGTTTCCATATCCACCGTAACTTCCACAATCTGAGCCGAGCACCCATAGGCAGGGGATGTCCCCACTGTGGCGCCCTTGTATTTTCCTCCCAACTCTCCCGGTTTATATGCACCACCTCCTACGACGACCCCTTTCTCGAGGTACGCAATGCGTGCCGCCTCTTCAAATGTCAGTTCATCCCCACCGGGCTGCTCAAGCCACCCCCGGTGTTCTTTGATGTAATTTGACCTGAGGGCGGAAAAATCAACTTTTCCTTTCTTGAAGAGAATAACCCCGTTTTTTATATCCATATCCTCCACGGGGATTTTCATTTTTTCCGAAAGGACTTCCAGCACCTGCCGCTTAACATCTTCTGCTGCCTCTTTCACTGCATGACCGGACATGAGGGTCTGCCGCGATGAATAGGCCCCGAGGTCAATACCAAAATCAGTATCACCCGAAGACACCCTTACATCCTCGTACCGCACCCCAAGCGCCTCCGCTGCTATCATAGTAAGAACCGTATCGGAGCCCTGCCCGATATCCGCTGCCGGAGTATAAAGATTTACTGTACCTCCGTCCTCTGAAAGCTTTATCATTGCCGTTGAATGGAAGGTTTCCGAGCGGTAAATAGGAAATCCTGCACCGGATACGAAGAAACCGCATGCTACACCAATCCCTTTGCCCTTCGGGAGTTTGCCTTTCTTGTCTTTCCATCCCGAACCATCACGGATTGCCTCCAGACATTCCTTCATTCCCAGACTGCTCATGTTGAAATCATTGCAGGTCACATCACCTCTCTGCATGATATTCTTAAGCCTGAATTCAATAGGGTCCATGCCGAGTTCTTCCGCAATTACATCCAGTTGCTGCTCCCACGCCGCCCTCGCCGCAACGCCGCCGTGTCCGCGCTGTGCACCGTTGGCAGGTTTATTTGTGTATATTCTGTAACCGTCATATTTCATATTGGGAAGCTTGTAAGGTGCACCGAGAAGGGAACCTGCATAGTATACCGTGGCAATGCCAAAGCTTGAATAGGCACCACCGTCGAGATAGCATGTATTCTTTAAGGCAATGAGGGTGCCGTCTTTTTTTACACCCGTTGTCAGCTCATGGAAAAACTGGTGACGTGCACGGCTATGCCAGAACACCTGCTCTCTGGTGAAACCCATTTTCACGGGTCTTCCCGTGCGCACGGAAAGAAGACATGCAGAAAGTTCAAGTGTATTTGCCGACGCCTTCGGTCCAAAACCGCCGCCCACATAAGGCATTGTGACCCTTACTTTTCCTATCGGGATGCCAAGCACCATTGAAACAGTCCGCTGAACATAATGAGGTGTCTGGGTAGACGAGTAAAGGGTAAGGTTCCCGGTGTAGTCATAGACGGCAACACAGGCCTGCGGTTCAAGAAAGGCCCCATCCTGTTTCTTATTTACAAATTTATCCGTTCTTATATAATCGCATCCCTTTAAGGCATCCTCAACGTTCCCGAACTCCTGATGAACCTCAGCGCCTATATTGTTCGGGTAATCATCGTGGATTGCCGGCGCCCCCTCTTTTATGGCTTCAAAGGGATCAAGAAGAATCGGCAGTTCTTCATACTCTACCTCTATCAATGAAACAGCCTCGAGGGCAGTCTCTAAATCTACTGCAGCTACAGCAGCGATTTCATCTCCCACATATCTGACTTTATCGAAACTAAACACAGTCTCATCGTATCTGGCAGGACTTACGCCGAATTTTACAGGACCTGCCTCCTGTGCAGTTACTACGTCCTTAACACCAATTAGCCTTTTTGCCTTTGATGTGTCGATATGCTTAATCTTTGCGTGTGCAAGGGGGCTCTGAAGAAGCGCCCCGTACAACATATTCGGCATGGAGAGGTCTGCGGCATAGCGCGCATCCCCTGTGACCTTTACACGGGCATCGACCTTGGGAAGCCTTGAATTTATCACATTAAAGTCCTTCATAATATGCTTTCCTCCTTGATTATTTCTTCATGTTCTCCGATGCAGCCTTCACAGCCTCTACGATCTTTTGATACCCTGTGCATCTGCAGAGATTGCCTGATATAGCCTCTCGAATCTCATATTCTGAAGGATCAGGATTTTTATCCAGAAGGCTTTTTGCCGAAAGAACCATCCCGGGGGTACAAAAACCACACTGAATAGCACCATGGTCTACAAAGGCCTGCTGGAGAGGATGGAGCGTCTGGCCCTCCGCAACCCCTTCAATTGTCGAAACCTGGCTGCCGTTTGCCTGGACGGCAAGGACCAGACAGGAATTCACGGGTCTTCCGTCAAGGATTACCGTGCATGCGCCACAGTCCCCTATCCCGCATCCCTCTTTTGTTCCGAGCAGATTAAGGTCTTCTCTTAATACCTGGGCAAGGGTCTCGTTTGGGGCAACAGCAATTTCATATTCTTTATTATTTACAAAAAGCGTTATAAGTTGTTTCATCGCACACCTCTTTCTCCTCAATTAGCCTTGGGCTTCTTTTACTGCAGCCAATAATGTCCTTTTTGTTAATACTTCCACCATTGCGCAACGATATTCAGCGCCGCCTCTGATGTCTGTAATAGGAGTACAGTCGGTTCCCGCAAGCCGGGCTGCCTTTTCTAAAAGCGCATCGGTGGGTTTTTCACCGATTAAAACCTTTTCTGCCGATACCGCGTGAATGGCTGTTGGTGCAACGGAGCTCAATATAACTTTAGCATCTTTTATCACACCATCAGGACTATTCAGGGTAATCCTCGACGCCACTGCCACAATTGCTATCTCGAGGGACTTTCTGTGTCCTAATTTTATATAGTCACTTCCTGTGAATGGCGGCATTTCATCGACTACAATCCTGCTTAATATCTCGTCCGGCCTCATTATGGTTGCACCGGGAGCCAGGAAAAAGTCATCAAGGGCGACCTCTCTGATACCCTTCACGCTTTCCAGTTTTACCTTTGCACCCATTGCGAGAAGCGGAGGCGGAAGATCGGCTGCAGGCCGTGCAGTAACTATATTTCCCCCTATGGTTGCCCTGTTCCTGATAAGGGGTGAGCCCAATGCCCTTGCTGCCTTAGCAAGAGAAGGGAGCCTTTTCCTGATAATTTCAAACTCCGCTAACTTTGCCACAATGAGGTGAGCCCCGATAGAGATACTCCCGTTTACCGGCCCTATTTCAGACAGCCCCGAAACCTTTGCAATGCTTACGAGGTACCTGGGTGAAAGTAAGCCTTTTTTCATATTTACCAGGATATCTGTCCCGCCTGCGATGATTTTTGCATTGCTATTCAAATCCGACATGATTTTACATGCTTCAGACATATCCCTCGGCTCGTAATAAACAAATTTTGGTAATATAAGCATCCAAGCCTCCTTTAAAACTTAAATTAATTATCCAAACAGCTTCAAACCTGCATCAACTAATGCCTGAGCAAAAAGGGTTTCTTCAATGTTTGCATCAACCTCTATAACTTCAACCTCAGGCTTCAAGCCTTTTTTTAATTCGTCCACAAATATCCTGTCTTCTTCAGGATCATATGTTGCGCTCCCCGGTATATCAAAATTGGTCCAGCCCTTTAGCGGAATTACAACCTTTACCGGTCCTTTCGACTTGTTCAGTTTTTCCGTAAAGGCGGCTGCAGCCCTTCTGAGTTCGTCAGGGGAAGCCCTGAGCCATGTGCGGAACCTGTCAAGATCATACTTCTTGCGCGCTTTGTGATCGTCAGTGTACCTGGATTTGGGAGGAGTAACATAGTTTATCCCGCCGGTGGAGATAATCTGCGGGATACCAACTTTTCCTGCTGCCTCCATACGATTTGGTCCGGCATCCTTCATACCGCCAACAAGATGCTCAATAACACCGCCGGGGGCAAGGTCTATCACCCCGTCAAAAAATCCTTGTTCAATCATGATCTCCATAGCCTTATCGCTGATCCCTGCCGCAGAAAAACCTATAACCTGATACCCCTTTTCCTCGAGCATTGCCCTCATAGTGCTCGCACACTTTTCAACAGGGCTCAGCATCGTAATGGCAATGGCCTTCTTCTTTTCAGCTTCCCCTTTCGTTTGGATTGGAGTGACCTCAGCCATAGCACATACCGCATGAACTCCCCTGTCTATTACATTTTTGAGAATATCGCTCAACCCTGATATTTCTATCACAGAATGCATAAGGGATATATCGCCAACATCAATATACCTGGTTGACATGCCCGGCAAGGCAGCCGTTGCGGATATCATAAGCTTGGGGACTCCAAAGGGAAGTGCCCTCATCACGTCCGTTGCCATCAGGGAGCCGGTGGAACCACCAATACCAATGATCCCGTCAAGCTTCCCTTCTTTCCGCATACTCAATGCTATAACTTGCGCACCCTTTGTCATGATTGCAGTGTTCTTTGCCCTTTCCCCGGATGCAAGGATCTCTTCAAAACTGCTTCCTCCTGCTTTCGCTACTTCCTGAGGGGGGATATCGGCCTTCATGTCTTCTGCCAGCCTCATGGACATATCGAGAATCACGGGTAATTTACCAAGTTCTTTTATCCTGTCTCTCAAATAAAACGTTTCCACTCCCTTTGTATCGAGGGTAGAGACGATCAGTATCGTTTTCACTGTTGTCCTCCGGCCACCTTCTTCTCGATGTCACTTTTGAGCACCTTCTTGTCCACTTTGCCGGAGTCTCCCACGGTGGGAAGGGCACTAACAATTTCGAGCCTCTCGGGAAGTTTGAAGGCGGCAAGTTTTTTCTTTTTCAGGAAGGAAACCATTTCGTCTTTTGAGAGGGTCTGGCCGCCCTTGAGAACCACATAGGCACAGGCCCGCTCGCCCATCTCCCTGTCGGGGTAACCTACAATCGCAACATTTGCAATCTTCGGATGTTCATTCAGAATGCCTTCGATTTCAGCGGGGTATATGTTCTGACCGCCCCTGATAATCATATCTTTCGATCTGCCCATTATCCAGAGACAGCCGTCCTCTGCCCTTACAATATCGCCGGTTGTGGTCCATCCAGTCTCATCGAATACGGGAGCCGTCGATTCAGGATCGCGGTAATACCCTGCCGGCGCATGTGGTCCCCGGAACCATAATTGACCGGGTTGTCCGTCGGGAACCTCTTTTCCGTTATCATCGAGGAGTCTTACTTTGTTGCCGGGCAGCATCCTCCCCACAGTCCTGCGCCTTATTTGGCCCGGATCATCGATAGTACAACCGGATACAGAACCCACATCCTGAGTGCCCAGATCACTGGTAATGGTGGCCTGAAACCTTTGTTCCGCCTCTTCGGCCACCTGCGGTGGCAGATATCCTCCGGCAGAGCGGATGAACCGGAGCGAGCTCAGATCATACTTCTTTTCATCCACTTCCAGCATACGCACCAGATGGGTCGGCACCACACCGATGGCCGTTGCCTTTTCTTTCTCTATCAACTTTAGAGCCCCTTCGGGATCAAACTCCTCCATCATTACGGTCTTTGCGCCTACCAGCGGTGCGGCAAAGTACGTCAGCGTCCCCGCTGCCCCTCCCGCATGGGGCGCAATCGCCACCGCGATATCATTTTTTGTCAGTTTCCAGATATCGACCCGCGCCTTTGACGTGCATATCCTCGACGCCTCGGGCCACTCCACCAGCTTCGGCAAACCTGTGGTACCTGTGGTGCTGGTCAGCAGACCGACGTCGGAATAGGGACTGAACTTTCTGTTATCGAGTTCTTTATATTTCGATTCGTCAATATCCTGGTTCGCGAGTTTGATCAGAGAGGAGGTCCCTTCAGGTGCATCAGCCGGAACTTCCTCATCAAAGAGAAAGAAGTTTTTCAGATAGGGAGCGGTCTTTTTCAACTCCCTGTACATTTCAAGATAATTGAATTTTCGGTAAACATGAGGAATAGCAACGGCCACAGCCTCTGTCCGTTCTACCATATAGGTCAGTTCCTTTTCCCTCAGATAGGGGTAGACAGTAAGAGAAATCAAACCGGCACGTTCGGCAGCGATACGGGCGATGAACCCGTACACGCTGTTGGGGGCTTGAATGATAATCCGTGCATCCTTGGGAATGCCCATGCTCACCCATGCATAGGCAAGATTATTAAGGAGTCTCCAGGCCTGTTTCCACGTCACCCGATAGGTCGAGTCTACGAGAGCCTCGTTGTCGCCATATTCGAGGGCGTTTCTTCGCCAGAAATCAGAAAAGACTTCGTCAGTCCAATAGCCATCTCTCTTAAATTCGCTAATCATCTCATCTGTATATCGTATCGGTCTCATAGCGTTCCCCTTTATTTTCGTGAATAGCCGTTAGTGAATAGTGAATAGTTTGAAACATTTTTTATGCAGGCGACCACTGTTCACTGAATTTGCTATCCTTACAACCCCAACTCTGCCCAGCGGGATTGTACTTTTTTTACAATTTCAGGATCGAGCTCGATTGGTATGGGCTTTTCTTTCCATTCGTACGGGATAGTTGCATCAATGATAAGTCTGCCCGTTATATCTCTCGCATCAATCGGCAGCGATGGATCGAGCGGTGTTGAACGACCCCTTTTGATTACCTGACAGCGGTTCGGCTGAAACCGGAAACTGAGGGCGTAAAGGACCCGGGGGATGTCCCATGGATCTATATCCTCATCCACAATGATTACCGTCTTCAGGCCATAGGCACCCATTTCAGTCGATATAGCGGCAGTACCGACCTGGTCAACATGGCCCGGATACATCTGCTTCACCGAGATGATAGCCAGAAACCTTCCTGATCCTTCCGGAGGACAGTAGACGGCTTTAATGCCTGGAATCTTCATATCGGTAAGCTGTTGCCAGAGCGTAGCGCCATAGGTGAGGGCCATCGTCATATGTGTATCCGTTACTGCACGGCCCACTGTTGTACCCCAGAAAATAGGATTATTCCTATATGTAACGCATTTAACACTGATGAAATTCCGGTCATCTGTCCCCACACCTGAGTAATATCCTGTATATTCTCCGAAGGGTCCTTCAGCCATAAATTTTTTGGGGTCTACTTCGCCTTCAACCACGATTTCAGCGTGCGCGGGTATCGGAAGGTCAACTGTTTCACCCTTTACAACCTCTATTGGCTCTCCACGGACAGCGCCGGCAAAGTCATACTCTGATGTAAAAGCTGATATACGCGCGGCGCCTACCAAGAAGAGAAGCGGGTCAGACCCAACAATATCGGCTACCGGCATGGGCTTCCCCATAGCTGCATATTTCTTCAGCATGATATCCGCATGTTTACCCTTGATAAACTGAGTGCCTAAATGATTTTTATCAAGAAGCTGCGCTCTGTAAGTTCCGAGATTCACCCAGCCAGTTTCAGGGTCTTTGGAAATAATAAAATGAGCAGTTCCAAAAAATCTGCCGCCATCTTTTGGGTAAAATTTGGGAACAGGAAATTTGAAAAGGTCAATATCATCGCCCTTCATGATATTCTGTTTACAGGGAGCCTGAGATCTGTCCACGAATTTCGGTGGCACCGGGGTTTTACCCTTCTCTACCCAGAACCTCATGAGATCCACAAGGCTTGATTTTATAGGTGCACCCATGATCAACGAAAGTCTTTCAGTGGTTGTGCAGACACTGGTGATGACAGGCGAACTGTACCCCTTCACGTTCTCAAAGAGCAATGCCGGCCCGCTTTTTTCCTCATTGAGCTTTGCAATATGGGACAATTCGAGATTCCAGTCTACTTCAGCCTTGACTTTCTTGAGTTGTCCCTCCTTTTCCGCTGCTTGAATAAAATCCCTCATGTCTTTCATGAATAGGCCTCCTATTAAATTTTCTGTATGTTAGAAGAATCCTAAATACGCAAGAAATAGTCAAATACATAATAATTATGTTGTGCATAAATAAAAGTTATGGAATAATCCATTACAGTGAACCTGAATCACTTAAGAATTTTTTTCGAATCCGCTAAACAGTTAAATTTCACAAAGGCAGCAGAACGTCTCTGCATATCGCAACCCGCTGTTTCTGTTCAGATAAAACAACTGGAAAAAGCGTTGCATGTAAAACTTTTTTATAAAGTTGGTAACAAAATTTATCTATCCGGGGCAGGAAAATCACTTTTGAGCTACGCACAAAAAATATTTGAGCTTGAAGACGAGGCAGAAAAAACCATTAATGAAATAAAAGAAGTAAAAAAAGGCATGCTCCACATTGGAACAACAAAAACATATGCGCGCTATCTCATGCCAAGCCGTATATCACACTTTCATGCACTTTATCCGGGAGTAAGCATTCATTTAAGCGAGGGTAGTTCCTTAGAAATGATGCAAAGTCTATTCAATATGCAAAACGAATTGGCTATCGTGGCAAGCACAGAATACCCAAAACCTCTTCAAAGCATCACCTTCGGAAGAGAAGAAATCCTGTTAGTGACCTCTCCTGACCATCTCCTTGCAAAAAAAGATTCCATTTCCATAAAAGAGCTTGCAAATTTCCCCATTATAATGAGAGAGGAAGGCTCAGCTACCCGTAAAGTAATTATGGATATGTTCAAAAGAATGCATCTTTCACCTACTGTACTCTACGAAGCAAGCAACCTCGAATTCATAAAAGAACTCCTGGAGAAAGGCGAAGGGGCTTCCTTTATCGTAAGGGCTGCTGTGGAAAAAGAGCTGTTACATGGCATTTTAAAAGAAGTAATGATATCTGATGTTTCTCTCGTGATGGACACAAATATCGTATATCTCGACGAAGGTGCTTTGACAAAAATTGCGCACACTTTTATAGATATGTTACTCATGTGGGATGATACGTAATACGCAATAACTTGCTATTCATTATATCTGCACGTTATAAATTAAATTGACTTTAATCAATAAAATTCACTAAAGATAAAAAAAGGGCAAGCATAATATTCGTTGTTACAGGCAATATTCTGTCGTTGAAGAGGATTTGTTTTTTTAAGAAAGTAATGATAAAACATACGGATGAAAGATACAATCGGTTATATAGCCGCTTTCTTTACGACATTTTCATTGTTGCCGCAAATTCTGCGTATCTGGAAGCTTAAAGAGGCAAGGGATATCTCCATGTTTATGCCGCTCATGGCATCTGCCGGTGCCATATTATGGCTTGTTTACGGCATCATGATCGAGGAGGTACCGGTAATAGCTGCAAATGCCATATCTTTGCTCTTTACGTTAACGACGCTTTTTGTCACTGTAAAATACAGATAGTACGAAGGTTGGATAAAAATGGTGCCGAAGGCGGGACTTGAACCCGCACGAGTCTCCCCGCCACCCCCTCAAGATGGTGTGTCTGCCTATTCCACCACTTCGGCACTTATTTACTGATTACCCTGGACAGGTAATTTTTCTTCAGCCTTTACCGGAACATTTTTTACAGTATATTCCTTGTGGCTGTAAAAATATGCGAGCACAAGGCTTGTTATCATAAATACTACAACGGCAACTGTTGTAAGCTTTGTCATAAAACCACTGGAGCCCGAACTGCCAAAAAGTGTCTGGCTTGATCCGCTCCCGAATGCAGCGCCTATTTCAGAACCCCTCCCCGTCTGAAGCAAGACAATCATGACGAGGGCAATTGAAACTACAACATGAATAATTGCGATAACTGTCAACATTACTTTTTCTCCGATGTTTTTCTTATTATACCAATAAATCCTTCACTTTTCAAGGATGCTCCACCAACAAGTGCGCCATCGATATCTTCCATTCCTATCAATTCGCTTATATTGTCAGGTGTTACGCTCCCTCCATAAAGAATCCTTGTATTTTTACACACATTTCCATATATGTCACCAACAATGTTTCTTATGAATCGATGTACTTCTTCTGCTTCTATGGGCGTTGCATTCTTACCTGTGCCTATAGCCCAAACAGGTTCATATGCTATCACAATATCATCAATTTTGTCGATCCCGTAAAGCGCCTTCTTTACCTGAATGCCGACCACAAACTCTGTGACGCCTTTTCCCCTTTCGTCTTCTGTTTCTCCAACACAGACAATAGGTTTAATCCCTGCAATAAGACTTTTCCTGGTCTTCAGGTTTACTGTATCATCGGTCTCGTGAAAATATTTCCGTCTCTCTGAATGACCGATAATAGCATAAGTACAGCCAATATCCTTGAGCATCGAAGGAGCTACCTCACCGGTAAATGCCCCTTTATCCTCATAAAACATATTCTGCGCTGCAAGTGATATATGCGAACCCTTAATCGTTTCATAAACACTTTGCAAGGCTGTAAAGGGTGGCGCTAAAACGATCTCGCCCCCCGTGACGCCTTGAGTTCCTTCTTTTATGGCTTTCGCGAGAGCTATTGCATCATTTATTGTATTATGCATTTTCCAGTTTCCGGCTATCATCCACCTTCTCATGAGTTACCTCCATTATTTTCTAAGGCCTCTATTGCCGGCATCGTCTTCCCCTCGAGCAATTCCAGGAAAGCACCGCCTCCAGTGGATATGTATGATATCTTATCGCTCACTCCTGCACGATGTACTGCCAGGTCTGTATCCCCACCGCCAATTATTGAGAGTGCGCCGGACTTTGCAACAGATGCTGCTATTGAAAAGGTTCCCTTGCTGAAAGGTTCAAGCTCAAACACGCCCATGGGACCGTTCCATATAATAGTTTTTACACCCCTTAAAGCGTCTGAAAAAGCAGAAATTGTCCCGGGGCCGATATCGAGGCCCATCCAATCTTTTGGGATTTCCTCTATTTTACACACTTTTACTCCAGCATCAGCCGCCACTTTTTCTGCTATAACACAATCCACAGGCAAACAGAGGTTTACCTTCTTTTCCTTTGCTTTCTCCATGATTATTCTCGCTTTATCCAACATTTCAACTTCACAGAGTGAATTCCCGGTTTCAAACCCCATAGCCCTTATAAACGTAAAGGCCATGCCGCCGCCAACTATCAGGATGTCAACTTTTTCCAACAAGTTTTCCAGTACCCCGATCTTATCAGAAACCTTAGCTCCTCCGATGATTGCAGCAAATGGTCTTGCCGGGTTTTTCATGGCTTTATTAAAATATTCTATTTCGTTCTTTAAAAGAAAACCGGCAGCACATGATTTTACAAATTCCGTTATTGCCGCATTCGATGCAGCTTTTCTGTGGGATACAGCAAAGGCATCGTCTATGTAGACATCGCATAATCGTGCAAGTTTGCCTGCAAACTCAGCATCGTTCTTTTCCTCGCCTGAGTGAAACCTGAGATTCTCAAGGAGTATTACATCACCATTTTTCATGTTTGAGACTGCCTTCTCAACCTCTTCGCCTATGCAATCATCCGCAAAGATGACCTCTTTGCCCAAGAGTCCTGAGAGCACTTTAGCGGCAGGCCGCAAGGAAAACTCCTCAGATTTCTTGCCCTTCGGTCTTCCAAGATGCGATGCAAGGATCACTTTAGACCCGGCATCTATAGCATAATTAATTGTAGGCAGATGGGCCCTTATCCTTGCATCATCCGTTATGTTTCCCTGCTTATCCATTGGCACATTAAAATCACAACGGATGAACACCCTTTTCTCTTTTAAATCTATCTGGTCTATGCATTTCATGTTTCCTTACCAACCCTTTCTTAAAAACAGTGTTAAGTGTTAACTCATAACTAACAGGCGAAAGCCTGTTAAATGCTATTTCATGATGTATGACAGGAGTTCACACATCCTGTTCGAGAAACCCCACTCATTATCATACCATGAAAGTATTTTAACCATCCTGCCGCCAATTACGTTTGTATTCGCCATGTCAACCAGGGAAGAATGAGGATTTCCGTTAAAATCACAGGAAACCAGAGGCTCATCCGAGCAGAATAAAATCCCCTTCATGGGGCCCGCTGCATACTCTCTGAATTTATCGTTCAATTCTTCTTTCGTTGTATTTTTTGCCAGCATTGCAACAAAATCAACTAAGGATACATTCGGTGTAGGCACCCTGATAGCCATACCATCCAGTTTCCCCTTGAGTTCGGGTATTACTTCGGAGATTGCCTTTGCTGCCCCGGTTGTTGTGGGAATCATTGACAGGGATGCAGCACGCCCCCTCCTCAGGTCTTTGTGGGGCTCATCGAGTACTACCTGGTCATTGGTAAATGCGTGGATCGTCGTCATGAGACCATACTCAATGCCGAACTCCTTCTGCAGTATCTTCGTTATAGGCGCCAGGCAGTTTGTTGTACATGAACCCATGGATATGACATGGTGCTTTGTCTTATCGTAGACTTCCTGATTAACCCCGAGGACAAATGTTACATCGGGGTTCTTTGCGGGGGCGGATATAACTACCTTCTTTGCGCCTGCCTTGATGTGTTTTTCGGCACCTGCCCTGTCAGTAAACTTACCGGTGCTTTCAAGGACTACATCTACCCCGAGCTCTTTCCACGGAAGCGTTTCAGGTTCTCTTATGGCGTAAGTTTTAATCTCCTTTCCGTTTATCATAAGGGAGCTTTCCGTTGCCTTTACGTCGGCGTCCATAATGCCATGAACAGAGTCGTACTTCAGTAGATGCGCAAGTGTTTTTGCGTCCGTAATATCATTTACCGCAACAAATTCAAGGTCCTTGCCCTTAAAGCCTGCCCTTAAGACAAGCCTCCCTATTCTTCCAAAACCATTTATCGCTACTTTTATGGCCATTTTACCCTCCGTTCTTGTTTTTGGATATTTTAATTACTTATCAAAAGGACTGTGGGTTGTCAAATGATTTCTTACCCACAAACGATAAGCTATCAGCCGTTAACTGTCAGTAAAATCAAAACATATAGACTCCCCGCAATGCTAATCGCTGAAAACTATTTATTCACAAGAGTCCTTAGTCCTCTTGCAATATATTGACACCCTGAGACTACGGTAAGGATTACGGTCACATAAAAGAAATAGTCCCCATAAACCCTTGTGCCGGACCACAAAATATACACCACTGTGCTCATCTGGGATAAAGTGGTTATCTTGCTTATGATGCTTGGAGAATGTCTGGTTTTATAAGACAGCTTGTATAAAACAAGAAACCCGGAAGACAGGATAAGATCCCTCAGCAACACCGTCAATGTTACCCAGATGGGAATGATGTTGTTTGCCGAAAGCACAATATATGAGGATACAAGCATGACCTTATCGGCCAGAGGGTCAAGGATAGAGCCAAGATAGGTTTTTTCCTTCATGATCCGCGCAAAAAACCCGTCGAGGAGATCGCTTATTGCCTGCACCACAAAGAGGATTAAGGCAGTATTATATTTTTGATAATATATGGAAAGTATAAAAAAGATTGTTAAAAAAAGACGGAGTATCGATAATGAATTCGGCAGGTTCATTCTCTGTAAAGATTCTTGAAAGTTGCTGTTTTATCCAGAAAGGCAAGTTCAACAGTACCTGTGGGTCCATTCCTCTGTTTCCCTATGACAATCTCTGCTATGCCTTTGTTGCTTTCTTTGTCTTTGTTATATATCTCATCCCTGTAGATAAATATGATAACATCCGCATCCTGTTCTATAGCGCCTGACTCACGAAGGTCGGCAAGTCTCGGCCTTTTGTCTTCCCGCTGCTCCACCATCCTGTTTAATTGCGATATCGCAATAACAGGAATATGTAACTCTTTGGCAAGGGATTTTAAAAAACGCGAGATCTCCGCTATTTCCTGTTCCCTCTTGTCGGTAACAGCAGCCCTCCCTTTCATTAACTGGAGGTAATCAACAACAACCAATCCAAGTCCGTGCTCCTTTTTCAGTCTTCTCGCCCTTGCCCTCAAGTCAAGCACACTCATTGAAGGTGAATCATCGATAAATATTAGCGCTTCTGAAAGCTTACCTGCAGCCTGAGCAAGTTTTGGCCATTCCGAGCTTGACAGCGTTCCGGTTCTTAATTTTGAATGATCCACCTCAGATTCAGAACTGAGTAATCGTGTTACAAGCTGCTCCTTGGACATTTCCATTGAAAATATGCCAACAGGGACCGCGCCATCTCTCATGGTAGCAACATATTGGGCAATATTCATACTCAAGGCTGTTTTGCCCATACTCGGTCTTCCGGCAATTACTATCAAATCGGATGGCTGAAAACCGCTCGTCATTTTATCAAGTTCGGTAAACCCCGTTGGGACCCCTGTGACTGTCTGCTTTTTTTCATAGAGTCGCTCGATGATTTTCACATTGTCCATGACAATGTCTTTTACAGAATAGAATGAAGGCCTGAATTTCCTTTCCGATACCCGGAAAATCATCTTTTCTGCATCATCGATATAACCATCAACATTTACATCCAGGTCGAATCCCTTTTCAACAATCTCAGTTGCAACATTTATGAGATTCCTTAGAAGGGCCTTCTCTCTCACCATTTTTGCATATTGCGTGATGTTTGCCGCACTGGGCATGAGGTCAACGAGGGTATTAAGGTATGTAACCCCGCCGATTTTATCGAGAATGCCCTTGTCTCTAACTGAACTGCTCACCGTAACTATATCGATAGGCTCATTCTTCTCATAAAGGCCTACCATGGCATCATATATCTTGCCGTGGGCATCCTTATAAAAATCTTCAGTATTTATTAAATCTACTACCTTATTGATTGATTCGGGGTCTATAAGCAAACCGCCAAGGATCGATTCTTCTGCCTCCAAATTTTGAGGCGGGATACGACCCGCGGGATTAACTTTCCTCTGCTGTCCATCTTTTTGAGCCTTAACCATTTAATCTTCTTTTTCTACCTCAACCTTCACGCGTGCAGCGACACTCTGTTCCAGATGTATCTCAATCTCATGTACACCTGTTGTCTTGATGGGCTCATCAATCCTTATGTTTCTTTTATCTATTTCAAGTCCCAGGAGATTTTTTATCGCATCTGTCACGTCCTTATGCGTTACCGACCCGAAGAGTTTTCCGTCTACACCCGCTTTTTTCTTTATTGTGAGGGCGATCTCCTCTAATTTTACTTTAATGTCGGCTGCAGCCTTCAAGTCTCTGTCCTTCTTGGCCACCAGGTTTTTAATGATATTTTCGGCCCTTTTAATATTGCCTTCTGTAGCAGTTAAGGCCAACCCCTTTGGAATCAGAAAATTCCTTCCAAAACCATCCTTTACATCTATGGTTTCGCCCCTTTTACCCGTACCCCGCATATCCTCTGTCAGTATGACCTTCATACAGTTTCCTCCATCATCTCGAAAGTGTTGTAAAGGGAAGGAAAGCAATGTGCCTTGCCATATTTATTGCTTCCCTTAATTTTCTCTGGTGATTCGCACAGGTTCCTGTCATTCGCCTCGGCGTAATCTTGCCGCGCTCTGTGATAAAATGTTTCAACAACTTCGGATCTTTATAGTCAATAGCAATATTTGAGTCCTGACAGAATCGGCAAACCCTTTTTCTTACGTACACTCTTTTTTTCTGTAAATCCCGGCCCTTTGCAGGTCTTGTAAAACTTGGCATTTATTCCTCCATCCAAAAAATTTATAAGGGAAACTCAGCTAACCTTTCCCTCTTTGGTTTATACTACTTCAGGTTTTAAGAAAACTCACCTTCCAGTTCATCAAACAAAACATGGTCAGGCGGTTTATCCGGGCCTTTTTCTTTATCGTCAACCCTCACCACCATATGTCTCAGAATAGGATCGATATTTTTATAAAATTTACTGATCCCCGATAAGTTTGCTTCATCCATTTCCAGGAGTAAAAAGAAATAATGACCTTTGTCCTTCTTTTTGATGGGGTATGCAAGTTTCCTTATCGACCAATCGTCTAATCTTATTATTGTTGCACCTGATTTTTGCAGGTTAGCCCTGACTCTGTTGAGCAATTCCTCCTCTTCTTCTTTTGTACAATCAGGGCTTATTATTAGAATATTTTCGTACCTTCCCACTTTACTCTCCTTTCGCTTTATCTACTACTGCGCTTTTTAATACCTTTACTCTTACCTTTTCGGCAATTTCAATGGTGACTGAATCGTCGGTAATTCCTGTTATTGTACCATATAAACCGCCGGATGTTATAATTTTGTCTCCCTTTTTCAGATTCTCAATAAACAGTTTCTGCTGTTTAGTCCTTTTCTGTTGTGGTCTTATAAGCAAAAAATAAAAAACCACAAACAAGAGCACGAGAGGCAGTAGACCCATCCACTGTGAGCTGCCACCCTGTCCGGATGCTGCCTGGTTACCCATTGCATGCGCTATGTTCATCTTGTAATTCACCTCCCTTCCATCTCATTTTAAATGATTCATAAAAGGCATAAAAAACCCCTTCTCTGATTGTTTCTCTTATTTTTTTCAAAAAATCAGCATAAAAATAGATATTGTGTATCGTGTTCAGGTAAAAACTCGTTAATTCATGGGAGACAAGAAGGTGCCTGAGATAAGCCCTGGAATATGTTTTACATGTGTAACAGCCACACCCTGCATCTACCGGCCTTTCATCCTTTGTGTACTTTGCATTTTTGATGTTTATTCTCCCGTCCCATGTGAATAAGTTGCCATTTCTTGCAAGCCTGGTCGGTATGACGCAATCGAACATGTCGATTCCTCTCCGTATCCCCTCAATGATGTCCTCAGGAAAACCCAGGCCCATAAGGTATCTTGGCTTTTCACGCGGCAACAAATCTATCACTGCATCTACCATTTCCCACATGATACCTTTCGGCTCTCCAACACTCAGACCGCCAATGGCATAGCCGTCAAAATCCATGTTAACGAGATCATATGCCGATTTTAATCTCAGGTCTTTGTACACACTGCCCTGGATAATCCCGAACAGCAAATTTTTCCCGTTTGGTTTTGAATCCCTGCACCGCCTTGCCCACCTCGAAGTTAATCCAACAGACTTACTCGTATACTCATATGATGACGGATAGGGAACACATTCATCAAAAGACATGCAGATATCAGCACCTATATTTTCCTGGACCTCTATGGCCTTTTCCGGGGAGAAGAAATGCTTTGAGCCGTCTATATGTGACTGAAACATTACACCATCTTCCTTTATTTCACGTAAAACACCAAGACTAAAGACCTGGTAACCTCCGCTGTCAGTAAGAACAGGACCATCCCACCCTGAGAAGCGCTGTATCCCCCCCATCTCCTTGATTAAAGTATCGCCGGGTTTTAAGTAGAGATGATACGCATTGGCAAGAATCATCTTTACGCCGATATCTTTCAATTCTTTATGGGTAATAGCCTTCACGGTCCCCTGGGTACCTACAGGCATAAAAACAGGGGTTTCGACGTCTCCATGCACTGTTTTAATGACCCCGAGTCTTGCATGCCCTTCTTCTTTCACAATTTCAATGGTCTTCATAATTTAAAATCAGTCGTTAGTGAATAGTCGTTAGTAAAACCTATTCACCGCCTTCATCACTATTCACTATTCACTTAAAAAATCAGCATCGCATCCCCGTAACTGTAAAACCTATAGCTTCGATCTATAGCCTCTTTATAACATTTCATCAATTCATCGCTTCCGGTAAAAGCCGAGACGAGCAGAAGAGGCGTAGACCTCGGCAGATGGAAATTCGTTATCATGGCATCAATCATTTTAAACCTGTATCCGGGATATATAAAAAGTTCCGTATGTCCCGCAATGGGTGTATCGCCGTTTTTCGCCCATGCTGTCTCTAATGTTCTCACGACACTTGTCCCGCAGGCGATGATTCGCCTTCCTTCAATCTTCGCATTTTCGATATATTTTTTCACATCAGGAACAATTTGATAGTATTCCCTGTGCATTACATGATCTTCAACATTCTGACTCTTTACAAGGAAAAAGGTTCCTATACCGATATGAAGTGTAATTTTACATACTGTGACGCCCAGCGCCTCTATATCTGCAAGCAATTCCTTTGTAAAATGAAAACCTGCTGTGGGGGCTGCAATGGAACCCAATATCTCGGCATACACCGTCTGGTATCTTTCAAAATCAAGAGCGCCATCGTTCCCTCTTTTTATGTACGGGGGGAGAGGCATTTTCCCGTGTTCCCGTATGATGTCATATACATCACCATCATAAAAGAAATCGATTATCCAGAAGGCCTCACTTCTTGTTAAGACAGCCTTGACTCCGCCCACAGATATTGTCAGACGGTCTTTCCCTTTTTTTATACCATTCGCAAGACAGTACCATCTTTTATCATCGATGCCCTCCAAAAGCAGTATATCAATGTTACCGCCGGTTTCCTTCCGGACACTCAATCGTGCAGGCAAAACCCTGCTGTCATTTAATATAAGCACATCTCCCTTGCGAAAATATCCTGTAATGTCTTTAAAACGTTTATGTTCTATCAGTTCTGTGCTTCTGTTAAGAACAAGAAGACGGGATAATTCCCGGTCCCCTTCAGGGTACTGGGCAATCATTTCTTTTGGCAAATAATAGTCAAATAATTTTGTATTCATAATCAACGCCGGAAAAATCAGGTTAATTTTATAACAGATTGTTACGGTATAAGCAAATCAATTTCGACAGTTAGCTGATGGCTGGTAGCTCATAGCAAAATGCTTGATGTTGGATGTTTGTAAATAGTGATACCAATTTGCCATCAATTGCTAACCGAATTGCTTGATAACGGGAGCACACATCCCCTCGCACTTCCGCACTACTCTCCCGACCATTGTAGGGCTTGCATCGCTTGATGTGCAAGGGCGGAGGCTACCCGAAGATGTTCAGTGCCTGCACATCATCCCGCAATTCGGGAACGCTCTGCTTCGCCGCACAATGGTTCCCCGGTTGTTCCGTGAGTCATGCTCAGGGAAGACGCTCCCGCTTTAATTTACTGAATGACGGCAAATTGGTATGAATAGGTTTTTAACTGACGACTATTCACTGAAGTCATGAACCATGAGCTATTGCGGCCTGTCCTGCCTGCCCTGCTAAACCATGCGAAGTAGGTCTTGGCCAAGGCTACCCCGAAGGGCATGGCCAGGGATTGCCGATTTCGGATTGTCCCTCCGAATCTCTTCAGAAAGTTTTGAGAGCGATAACGTGCAATATATTGCAATTATTGACTTTACAGATATTTCAATAATTGCTTACACCTGCAAAGCGAGCAGCGGGCATGCAACGGTAAGTCATAGATTACAGGAAGAACTGATTGCTAAAAACACCTGTAAAGTTTCAGTAGTTGGAATTAATATAAACTGGGGATTACGGATCGAAAGAGAGTAACTGTCAATTCAGCGACGTGCCAGCAGTATTGTGGACTCGCATTGCAGTACAAAACTTATATTTGAGATTGCTTCGCCCTCGTTCATGCTCGAGCTCGCAATGGCTGGAATCTTTTACTTCTTATCACCTGCCGCCGTAGGCTTGGTTTTGACTGTAAAGACATCGTTTGCAAAACCCGCACATTCGATATAACTGCCCTTGGCAGCATACGCATCGCCTGTATCGAGCGCGCTATCATAGGTCGCGATATCGTCGGAAGAAAATATGATTATTCTTCCCCGTTCAGGTTTTGTAAAACTCAAAACCATGTCTTCATTTGCCACCAGCCACTCGTTATATCCATCGCTTCCTATTTTTACGGAATTATCACCGGCCTTTAAGACAACAGCGTTCTGGGACGGGCTATACAACAAACCCGAAACCCATGCCCATGTGGCCCCATTCTTTTCAAAAAGGGTAAGTTCTGTCTGGTCGCGGACAGAGTCAAAAGGCATACCCGCTAATTCAGGGGAATCAATCCTTTTGACACCCAGAAAAACCACATATCCCGGCAGGTCTTTGTACGACAATGATTTTACAAAATGCGAGTCCACAGCCATAACCGACTCAAAAGGAGAGACATTACGCCGCAGCCAAACCTTGCCATCCATATTGATCTTAAGGTTTTGAGGTTTTTCTATTGGTTTTACTTTTTGCATCATGATCGTATCGATCGTGGCCATTGCCGGACAGTTCACCAAATAGCTTTCGCCGCCTATATTAGTAAAATAGAAACGGTCGCCTTTGGTATCGTGATAATAACCATTATTATAAACGAGTGCCATTTCCGGTTTTTTCTCCTGTTCCTTGAAACCGTATAGGGTGGCGCTGTTTTTATCCGCATCAAACACTACCTGGCCAAGTTTCGCGCTGTTGGCATAATAACCGCTAAATGAAGAATAACCTTGCGGTAACTTCTGCGCTTCCGGCGGTGCCAGGACGGCTTTCGCTTCTTTGGAAATGAGCTTTTTTTCAACCAGTACCGCATCTAATATATCCAGCGCTATTTTCAACGCACCGCTTTCCGGGCCGGAAGCAATAACAGCAACAGCTATTCTTTTGTCAGGAACCGCGAAAACCATGGAAGAGTAATTTCCAGTGCCGCCGGTCTTACCCAATACTTGAACTCCGACCGCATCATACCGCGGAAGGCCTGTGAGGTCCCAGCCCAGCCCAAAGGAAATTTCGGGATTTCTTAGCTTGCCCCAAAACGCTGAAGGCTGCGCCTTTTTCATCTCATCGAGAGATGCTTTCTTCAAGAGTTTATTTCCCGCTGAAAAGGCATCTACAAAACGGCAGAGTTCCTCGGCAGTTGATGACAACCCGCCGGCGCCCAGAATCGAGAGCGTTTCAGGGGGATGACGTTTCCCGGTTTTAGCGTCATAATACAACGCTACAGGCTTACCCTTGATCTCACCCATGCCTGCACCGGTGTTTTTCAGGCCCAGCGGCTTAAATATCCTTTCATTAAGAAAATTGATGTATTTTTTCCCGCTTACCCGCTCCACTATCATTTCCGCCAGTGTAAACCCGTCATTGCAATACACTGCCATTGCTCCCGGGGCATGCTTAAGATGTGCGCGGGCTAAAGTATTGATTGTTTCCTGTTTTATATTGTCATCATATTTAAACCCGAAGGAATTCGACCCCTCAGTCCCCGGCATGCCCGATACGTGGTTTAATAGCATTCTTACGGTGATCTCCTTGTATCTATCATCCGCCATCTTGAATTCCGGGAGATAGTCTGTGACCGGCTTATCGAGCGAGACCTTGCCATCGTCAACGAGCAGCATGATTGCAGTCGCCACATACACCTTGCTGATAGAGCCGATATTAAAGATTGTAGCCTTATAGACAGGGATGCTCTTCTCTCTGTTTGCCATGCCGAATCCTTCTGCATAAACGACCTTGCCATCAACCATTATGGCAGTGGTGGCACTCCCGCATTTGCCGCTGTTTATGGCTTGCCAGATTTCGCTGCGGGCTATGGCAATAGCGCTTTCATAGAGATTATGCTTGCTTACCACCTCGCCAAATGCAAGTGCAGCAAACAGCATGCAGCTCAAACAAACTGCACCGATAATTCTGATTTTTACCATTATTCCCTACCTTTTCTGATTTGATAAGACATTGCTTCTTATGGAAGAAAGTATAAAAAGATCAGTCTTGTATGTCAATTAAATATGAGCGAAAAATGTGAGGTTTGGATGTTTGTTGTCATACGTGAATTTTGTTTATTACGGATTGAAGTCGTGTGCTTTTGTTGAGGTTGACTATTTGTGGATTTCAGAAAGGAGTGCTCAACAGCAATGAAAACAGAGTAAGAACTGTAACTATGCCTTAGCAGGGCAGGCCTGCGACTACTATTCACTATTCACTGCCTTCATTTCGGATATCGGATTTCGGAGAAATACAATCCACAATCCTCATTTCGGATTTGCGATTGTCCCTCCACTGTCGGGATTAAACCTTACGGATTTCGGCTTGAATCTCAGGAGAAAGTTTTAAAAGAGAAATCGTGCGATGCAAGGTCTGTATTGACTTTCCGGAGATTTCGATAATTGCCCCAACCGTTGGGGCAATTTTATCAGACAGGTCATCAGGCTTCAGCTTGTAGCGTATCAGCTCACTCATAACCCCCTGCGCATCATACCCCTTATCGGGATGTTTCGCCTGAATGAATGCCAATATCCCCTTTGGCTTGGTCCATGGGGTTTAAGTCTTCTCTCTGAAGGTTCTCTGTCAACTGCAAGGCAATAGTCTCACCTGATTCCTTACCCGCTTCTATGATCCGCACCGGTACTAATTCAAGTTTGAGTTGCCGGGCTGCTTCCAGGCGCCTCTCCCCGCAGATGAGTGTGTATAAGTCGCCTTCTCCTTTTGTTACAAGGAGAGGTTCTAAGATGCCCCTGTCTTTGATTGATTGCATGAGTGACTTGAACGAATCGGCTTCGATATTGATATTCGATCGTACCTGTTCCAGCACCACGATATTTCCTATGGGAATGTACAAGAACTCAGGATTTACACTTGTCTTTTTTGTTGCCATATCGTTCCCTTTTTTTTAAATTCCGTGATATGTGAAGCGTGAACGCAGGCTCCTGTCCGCCAGAACCGAGGGACAGGCGGGAAAGCCTGCGGCTACCATTCACTATTCACTGACGACTATTCACTGAAGTTACGAGCTATGAGCCATGGGCCATTATTGTTTCACAAATTCCGCTTCACGCAAAGATTCCTGAGCAAGCCTCATTGCCTTTATCTTCATAAGCCTGCTGGTATTTGACCGCTCCCTTTCGTCGAGCTTACCGGTGATAAACTTGATGGTCTCTTGCATACGCGGAATCAAGGTATATTCAAGGGCATTCACCCTGCGTCTGGTCTTCTCAATTTCGTTACTTATGATGCGGATCGCTTCTTCAAGCTCAGCCATTCTTATGAGCTTCGGCAGGAATTCCTTAAGTGATTTAATAGCAACATCAAGCTCAGGAGAAGTATGTATAAACGAGTACATCCCGGCTGATTCACCGAAAGATACATCTATCTTCGGGATTGCCACGCTCATGAGCCGGCGTTTCGTCACAATAAGCTGCAGATCCTGTTTTGTGCTCTCAAGTGCGGACTCGGTAATCTGACGCGAAGAGGTAATCTCTGCAAGTACAAAGAGCTTGAGTACATATGGCAGTTCTTCGTCTACCTCTATACGAAAGCCCCTGTATTCCCTCGCAAGGTTCATGAATTCTTTCGTCAGTCCATCGAGTTTGTCCTTCAAGAGCTTGTGACCGCGCTGGGCAACAACAAGCCTTTTGCGCAGCCTTAAAAGCTCCATCCTGGTGGGGTTTATCGCGAGTCTTTCTGCCATATGTTATTTCTTGGGATAGTATTTCTCTATGAAGGCATCCCGTATACGCTTCAGCTCATTTCTGGGGATCATGGCAAGGAGATCCCAGCCAATCCTGAGGCTTTCCTCGATGGTGCGGTTCTCGTTCTCGCCCTGACGGACAAACTTGTCTTCAAAGGCATCGGCAAATTTAACGAAGAGGATGTCCGCATCACTCAAGGCTGATTCACCGAGAACCACCGCAAGCTCTTTTGCGTTCTTACCGCGGGCATAAGCGGAATATAACTGATTCATGACGTCGGCGTGATCCTCTCTCGTCTTTCCAGCCCCGATTCCTTTATCTTTCAGACGAGACAGCGAAGGCAATACATCGACAGGCGGGTAGATACCGCGGGCGTTGAGACCGCGATTGATAATAATCTGCCCCTCGGTGATATACCCTGTAAGGTCTGGAACCGGGTGAGTCTTGTCGTCCTCAGGCATGGTAAGAACCGGAATCTGCGTAATTGAGCCTGTTTTACCTTTGATACGGCCGGCACGTTCATAGAGCGTAGCAAGGTCTGTGTAAAGGTACCCCGGATATCCCCGTCGACCAGGCACCTCCCTCCGGGCAGCGGATATCTCACGCAGCGCTTCACAGTAGTTTGTGAGGTCGGTCATGATGACAAGGACGTGCATGCCCTTTTCGAATGCAAGATACTCTGCGGCTGTGAGCGCCATGCGCGGGAGTGCGATACGCTCGATGGGCGGATCGTCTGCAAGGTTAACAAAAACCACTGACCGTTCTATAGCGCCGGTACGGCGGAAGTCAGCGACGAAAAATTCCGCCTCTTCAAAAGTGATACCTATAGCTGCAAAGACAACGGCGAACTTCTCGCCGGTCTTCAGCACCGTGGCCTGGCGGGCAATCTGAGCTGCAAGGCGGGAGTGAGGAAGACCGGAACCGGAAAAAAGAGGAAGTTTCTGCCCACGGACAAGCGTGTTCAGGAGGTCAATGGTTGATATTCCTGTCTGGATGAATTCATTCGGGTAATCGCGAGCGAATGGGTTCATGGGGTTGCCGTTCACATTAAGATATTTCTCCGGAATAATGGACGGACCGTCGTCAATGGGCCTGCCGAACCCGTCAAAAACCCTTCCCAGCATATCCAGAGAGACGCCCAATTCCATCCCTTTTGCGAGAAATTTTACCTTCACATCCTGAGGAGAAAGACCACTCGTTCCCTCAAAGACCTGGACCATCGCCTTATCCCCATTTATCTCAAGGACGCGGCCCCTCCGGAAGCTACCATTCTGGAGCTTAATATCAGCCAATTCTCCATAGGTCACCCCTTCAACACCTTCAACAAGCATCAGGGGGCCTGCAATCTGTGTTACTGTTCGGTACTCTTTCGAAATACTTGCCATCTTCTCCCTACCTCTACCACGTTATCGCGCAGATTGTATTTGTTATTTTTTGCTCGAGCGCATCGAACTGATCGAGGGCTTCTTCGGGAATCAGTTTCGCCCGTGCAATATCATTAAGAACATCATTGTTTGTCAGTGACTCCAGTGTTGCGCCGTCACTGTATGAACTCTTTACCTTGTCAAAATAGTGGAGAATCAATTTTAATAGACTGAACTGTTTATCCAGTGATGTACAGGCATCCCTCTCATCAAAGGCATTCTGGTGGAGGAAGTCCTCCCTTATCATCTTGGCTGCCTGCATGAGAAGTCTGTCTTCGTGAGGGAGGGCATCAATACCGACAAGTCTGACAAGTTCTTCGAGTTCTGATTCTCTCTGAAGTATGTCCATGGCCCTTTTCCTGTTTATCGACCACTGAGCATCAAACTTACAGTCCGAGCACTCATCTACCATATCCTGGTAAAGAGAATAAGAGGTAAGCCAGTTGATGGCAGGGAAATGCCTTGAGAATGCAAGCTTGTCATCAAGCCCCCAGAAAACTTTTACCACACGGAGTGTCGCCTGGACAACAGGCTCAGAGAAGTCGCCTCCGGGGGGTGACACAGCGCCGATTACCGTAATAGCCCCGGACCGGTCATCAGAACCGAGACAGACAACACTGCCTGCACGCTCATAGAAGTTTGCAATACGGGAGCCAAGATAGGCCGGATATCCTTCCTCGCCTGGCATCTCCTCCAGACGTCCGGAGATCTCTCTCATGGCCTCTGCCCAGCGGCTTGTTGAATCTGCCATGAGTGCAACAGAATACCCCATATCCCTGAAATACTCGGCAATTGCGATCCCGGTAAAAACACTCGCCTCCCGGGCTGCCACCGGCATATTCGACGTATTCGCAACAAGTACAGTCCGTTCCATGAGTGGCTCACCTGAAGCCGGATCTTTGAGATGAGGAAATTCCATGAGAACATCTGTGATCTCGTTCCCCCGCTCACCGCATCCCACATAGATCACAATCTGTGCATCAGCCCACTTTGCGAGCTGATGCTGCACAACGGTTTTCCCGCTGCCGAATGGTCCCGGAACACATGCAGTCCCTCCCTTGGCAATGGGGAATAACATGTCGATAACGCGTTGTCCTGTAATCATCGGTTCTGTGGGCATAACCTTGCGCTTTACAGGACGTGGTTCACGGACAGGCCACCTCTGAACCATAGTAATACCGAAGATATCTTCCTGACCTTCGATAACAGCCACTTCAGTATCAACATTACCCGTTACTGCTTCAATCTTCTTAATGATACCCGATTTACCCGGGGGCATCATAATTTTATGCACCACAAGTGTACTCTCTTGAACAGTCCCAAGGATATCACCCTGTTCCACATGGTCTCCAATCTTGGCTATCGGCACAAAATTCCATTTTCTCGATCTGTCGAGGGCTGGCCTCTCAGCGCCCCGGACAATATATTCACCAAAGTCCCGGGCCAATGCATCAAGGGGTCTTTGCACCCCATCATAGATTGACTTGATAAGACCGGGGCCCAGTTCGACGCTGAGCGGTTCGCCGGTCCTGATTACAGGCTGACCCGGACCAATCCCCTCGGTCTCTTCGTAAACCTGAATAGAGTAATCATTGCCCTTGATCTCAATAATCTCACCAAACAGGTTCGCCTCACCAACACGTACCATCTCGAACATGCGTGCACCGGTAAGTCCACGGGCAATCACCAGTGGTCCGGAAACCTTTACTACTTCACCTCTGTTTTCATTCATATCTCATATCCTTACCCGTTTTATGGGGCTCGCGTCGCCCCCTCTTCGAGCAAAGCCCGAAGAGACTTCCCCTCTCGCTCGCGAGGCTCGCTACCCCATAGATTGCTACCAATGTGCACGTTTTCATACACCATTAACCGCCTTTCGCGCAACTTTTACACTACCCATTTATTATGTTTTATCTTTCCCAAGGATATCAATCCCTATGGAACGTTCCACAGATCTTCTCGTTTCCTGAAAACTTATGTGTTTACTTCCTTCATGCGTGGGAATAATAGTTAAAACAGCCGGGCACCGCTGACGGAATTCCTTAATTGCTTTAGGGTTCTCACCTGCAATGCTCTCTGTAACAAGGATCAACCCTATTTCAGGATCCGTTGACAGATTAACCAGTTCCTGCATTAATTTTGAACTATCCTCCAGTGGGATAATCTCAAACCCTACAGATTTAAATCCGAGTATGAGGTGCTTTTCTCCTACAGCAATCGCCTTAGACATAGCAATCCTTCAGTCTTTCTTTCAGCAGGTCCTGATCGATGCGATTAAGTCTGCCGGTAACAACCAGTTTAAGGTTCTGCATCTCCACATTGAGCCCGGCAAGAAAGGAGAATACCCTCTCAGGACCAGCGGTCTGTAACCTGCCGTCACGGGCAATCCTTGTTAAGTAATTCGTTACCTTTAAGTCAAAACTAGATATCTGCTCATCTGCGTAAGACTCAAGAGATTCGTTAAACAAATCCCCTATTATTCCCCCTATCACCGCTGGCCATGTCTCCGGGTTATTTATCCCGGTGAGTTCGATCACAACCTGTGTAAAATCTTCAAGCGGGAGAAGATGCTGCTGATAGCGTTTCAGCGAAATCCCCTGATTTGCTGCCCTCCAGAGAACAATAACGATATACGCAAGCACTCTTTCTTTCACGTATATGCTGACCATTTCAGACTCGATTTCATTCGCCAGAGAAAGAAGATGCCTTAAATATGAACCATCGAGCATAATGTCAAGAATGCCGGAGTCTATCTGAAATGCATCGCCTGCAGTCCATCCTGTTGACTCTCTGAGTGACCGCGGGAGTTCGGCATAATCTTCGTGCACTATGGCTAAAAGCATTTCCTGTGTGAAAAGACTTATGGGAAAAGGAAATGCCGTAGCGCCAGTCAGCGCGCCCTTCAGGTTCAGGTAATCACTTTGGAGCAAAAAAATATCCACCGGTATCGTGGAAGGGCAGTTACCCCTTAGCGAAAGCGCCATATCGTAAAAACATCTGTCAGGAAGAGCGCCAAAATCCTCCCGGACAGCTCCCGGGGCTAAATAATCCTTGAGAAATGTATCCTGAAGATGTGGAACGATATCTTCAATGCGTTCCTGACTAATCATGTTCAGGAAAAATTCCCTTGGCAGAAAACGCGCTTCAAGAACACTTATCCTTCCTGACACAAAACCCCATTGTGGAATATTCGGTATTTTTGGAACCATATTATACTTGAACCGAAAATAACTCTTTCGCCATAATCGGTAACATCTCCTGTTTTATATCCTTCAGTAACAGCCCTAAGGTTTGATCTACTTCATAGTTCGTGCCTACGAAAATAAAGCCTCCGCGCTCATTCAGCGGACTTGACTCATCAAGGACCATCCTGGTTTCAGGGGTTCTCTTCTCGTTCATATCCGAGAGGATTCTGATAAAGATACCCTTCTCATCCCTGTGAACACGCAATTTCCCTCCGGAATCACTTGCAGCTCTCTCGATAAGACCGGCCATGAACAATCCATACTTTTCCGCAGGCCAGCTCAGTACCATCTCCCTGGCTTTTTTAAAGAGAGCGTTTAGCAACAGGTTACGCCTTTCAAGAACCTGTTTGCCTGCCATCCCCTTAAACTGGATGAGCTTACGGTTGAACTCATCTGCAATGGCTGAAGTACGGGCTTTATTGAGTCTGTCAACCTCCGAGGCAATTTCTTCCTTTCTGATATTCATGAGCGAGGCGTAATGCTTTTTTGCTGTTTCAATAATTTGGGCAGCTTCCTTCCTGGCTTCAGATAAGACTGCTTCACGAATCTTTTCTATTCCCATAATCTTTCGACACCTCGTTTCTCACTTGCCAAGGGTTCCGAGAGCAAGCGGCTGAGTAAGAAATACAATAAAGAGAACTGTTGCGAGAAGCGCAACAACCGCATATGTCTCGACAAATGCCGGGAATAAGATAGCTCTTCCGGCAGCCTCCGGCCTTCGGGCAATGAGTGAAATACCGGCCGCAGATGCTTCGCCCTGCTTGATAGCAGAAATGAATTGGGCTAAACCGCATCCGAGCCCGACAAAAAACAGCGCCAGACCGGTTCCCAGCGTGATTTTAATAACTGAACCACCGATAAGACCTGTCTGCGTCATCATGAGGATGGCAGCGATGAATCCGTAAAATCCCTGTGTTCCAGGGAGGGCAAGCATAACAAGCAGACGGCCGAAGAGCTCAGGCTTTTCGCGAAGAACCCCGGCGCACTGATGCGCGGCAATAGCAATACCCCATGCAGAACCTGCACCTGCCAGGCCAAAAGCCAGACCTGCTCCTCCATAACACAGACCGCGTCCCAGTTCAATCCATTCAGGCGACATTTTCTCTCCTCCATTGTACATTTTTATAAAATAACATCATTCACCAGATTCACCAGCTTTTTTCATGACGCACACGGATGAATCAAAACTAAGCGGCTGGAATGGCCTTGTTCCTCCCTCATAAAACCTGCCGAAGAACTCAACAAAGATGAGCCGCATCGAATGGACAAATGCCCCCAGTGCACTGATAAGGAAATTAAACAGATGGCCTACCAGGAGCACAATGATGAACAGGACCATCCCCACATACGGGACGTCCCTGATCATGCCTGCCATAAGGTTGAAAGCCATGGCAATAATAGAGGTGGTAAGACCGAGGGCGAGCAGACGACAATACGACAGGGTGTCACCGATAAAAGCCGTTATTCCATAGCTGCCCATGATTCCGTAAAGACTTACAACCCCTCCTGCAAGTTTCCCCATGGGGCCCTTAAGATCCCTTCCCTGTGTCAGTATCAATCCTATTATGCCCCCGACAAAGAGCCATATACCCGTGTTAAAGATCTTTGGTGGAATATCACCGAAGATCTTCCCTACGATCATTAAAAGGCCGGACAAAGTTACAATCCAGCATATTCCATCAGAAAATGCACCGATAAAATCCCTGTTACGGATTGCGCCATACATCTTGAGAATGATACCAAGGAACTGGTTAAGTACCCCGAGGCTGAGGGCAATTATGAGAGCCAATATGGTCTTATCCATGGGGTCAAGCACAAGGCACTTCTGCTGCAGCACATGCAGGATATTCCCCTGCCCCAGGTACTCCGGTTTATGGAGATCTCCAAACCAGGACCCTGTGAGCGCCCCGAAAATAACACTGCTTATTCCGCCGTAAAGGAGTATGCGGGTCAGGTTGTTCACTCCTCTGTAAGCCTTTGTCTTAGCGGTTAAGTATGCGCCCGTTATAATAAGCATAAGACCATAGCCCACATCACTAAAGCAGATTCCGAAAAAGATATAGAAGTTCAACTGCATGAAAGGGGTCGGGTCAAAACCCTGGTATGCTGGAAGGCCGAACATCTCGGTGAGAAGCTGAATTGGTTTCAGCAGGTATGGCACAGAAATACTTACCGGTAAATCTTCATCCGGAGAAGGATCTTCCACGGTAACCATGGATTCAGGAAACTCCTTATTTATCATGGCAATGAAAGTATCCGTGTCTTTTGACCTTATATATCCACTCAATATATAGACCCATTTCCCATGCACGCCTTTCATGGCAGCAACCTGCCTGTTACGGATATTCGTCCAGTATGCCTTAAGAATATGCAGAGATCGGCGACCTTCTCCGTCGCATTGACCTGCAGCAAGAAGTTTCACTTTTTCTGCAACCTCGGCCACCTGATCACGGTATTTTCCAAGGTCCCCTTCCAGTTCCCGCATACGGTCTATGATCCTTTCCATGCGTTTCGGGAGCTGGATTTCTTCGAACCCGATATCAGAAAGGGCTTTTCGTACACCTTCGGCATCATTCTTAAGGAAGGCAAATACCATTCTGACGCGTCCATTCGCCTGCTTTTCCGCTGCGTTGGAAGTATCATACTTTTGGTTGTTGTCAGGGAACACGGCGGGCTTTACCTCTTCCCATGCAACCTCTGTCCATGGCTCTATTGCAGGGTTAAGTTGAATAACGTTTTTTTCCGGCACATACCCTATTGCCATGCCGACACGGGTTGGTGAGAAAAATTCTGCAAGATCAAAGGGGATATCTGCAATAGGGCCAAGCTCTTTCATCTCATTCTCGATCTCGTTAATCACTCTCTCGGAACGGCGGTAAATCTCGTCCAGTTCGCTCGTATACCGGTAATTGTCCTCAAGGTTATATTCGCTGAGAACTGTATTTATTTCTTTCTGAGATGTAACAAGGGGAAGCGGCGTCAGGCTTTTAATGAAGCCCTCCTGTTCAGGAGAAAAAATATTCATAAGATTCAGGATGGAATCAATTTTATAGAGACTATTATCCTCCTCTTCCGTGGGGACTTCATAGCTCCTGAATGGAACGTCCTCTTCAAGGGAATTCTTGACGTCGATAATCTCCATCATGCCCAGGTTGTTAATAGCCTTTACCAAACGCTTGTTTGTCTCTTTCGGGCTTACAACCGTGACCCTCTTTAACAGCTCAATGGCCATATTTCTTCCTTATACATTGCATAATCGTGACACGATCAAATCCACCTGGGACGCAAAAGCATCGTCGGAAACACTATTCAAGGCATCGAGCGACTCTTTCAGCTCCCTCTCTGCCTCATACAAAGCTGTTTTGTGAGTTTCCTCAATATTTTTCTGGAATTCTGCGATCTTCTCGTTCATCTCTTCAGTCATCTTTTGACGATAGGCAGCGATTTCTTCTTCATAGACCTTCTCTAATTGCTTCGCTTCTACGTGGGCATGCGCAATTATTGATTCAGCCTCGTTCTCAAGGTTTACAACATCTTTGACTAACATCACCATTGATACTCCTCGCCCACCATATCTAAATAATGTTTACATTTTAACATCAGCCCCGATAGGAATGACCTCTGTTATCATGATTGAGGCTTTTTATCCTATATTAAATATTCATTCACTGTCAATATTATTGTCAGGGGTTTTACCTACCCCCTCATACTTTTCGAAGATGAAAATCAGGGAAACCCTGATTGAGGTTTCTCCGATATTTTCATCTTTTCGAGCCCTGTCATTTAATTTTCATACTTTTCGAAGCTGAAAATCAGGGAAACCCTGATTGAGGTTTCTCCGATTTGTTTATATTATTATGAACAACAGGAGCTTCAAAATAATAGAAGCTTAATGGAGGTACAAAATGACTATAGATGCATCCTTTCTCATCTTACCGTGGTATGCCTGGTGGGCAATAATTATTGGTTTTTTTGTCACGAAGGCAATCGCTGTCTGGTCCGCCATGAAGAGTTAAATTCGCCGGGTAAAAATTTTACCAATCCCTATTCAAACACCACTTTTTTAGCGTCTTTAGTACAATCCAAATTAGAAACCCAGAACAATCCCAATTAGAAACTTTGTTCTATTACTGGGGCTTGCGTCGCCCCCTCCGCCAGCAAAGCTGTCGGAGCCTCCCCCTCATGCTCGCTTATGCTCGCAGCATAAATTCCCGCGGGCAAACCCGTGGGAATTTATTGAAAGTAGGGCATGTTTTCTGTTAACTTAATTTGTATCTGAATTGAAACACAGGAATATTTGAAGAATGCACAATTTTTTTGACCTCACCCTGAACGACCTCGAAACAGCAATAGGCGCCCTGGGAAAGGAAAAATACCGGTCCCGCCAGTTGTACAAATGGGTCTACAATAAGGGTATATATGATTTTAACGAAATGACGAATGTCCCGAAAAGTCTTCGTTTGGTTTTCAGAGATATGTTTGATACAACGCTCCCCGGGATAAAAGAAGTGTTTTTCTCTAAGGATGGATCAACCAAATTTGCATTTCTCCTTAAAGACGGTAATGTGGTGGAAAGCATATTCATGCCCGAAGAAAAAAGAGACACGCTGTGCATATCCACACAAATAGGCTGCAGGATGGGTTGTAAATTCTGTGTAACAGGAAAAATAGGATTCATCAGGAATCTCACCACATCAGAAATTGTAGGACAGCTCATAGCGGTTAAACAATACCTCGAAAATGAGACAAATTTCTCAAATATCTCTAAAATCAATTCCCTGCCGGGCGAGGGTCAGGGGAGATTGATTGCTAAAAAGGAGCTGAGAGAATCGTCTGAAAAATTGATCACCAATATTGTCTTCATGGGTATGGGCGAACCGGTTGATAATCTGGACAACGTGATGCGTGCGCTCGACATATTAAAAGACCCCTTTGGTCTCGATTATTCCTACCGTAAGATCACCCTCTCATCCGTAGGATTGATTGACGGGCTGCATCTGATAAAACCTAAAGTGGCAGGCATTGCCATATCACTTAATGCGGCGGATGATAAAAAGAGGTCATATCTCATGCCTATTAACAGACTCTATCCCATAAGGGCTATTTTGAATTTTGTGAAAGATTTTAAAGGAACCAACAGGACAAGAATCACGTTTGAATATATTTTAATCAAGGATTTCAATGATTCGCTCGAAGACGCAAAACAGCTTTCGGAAATCCTTAAAGGTGTAAAATGTAAAATAAACCTTATCCCTTATAATGAGTCTCCCTATCTCGAATTTAAAACCCCAAGCCCTGAAACAACAGAGAGGTTTCAGGCATACCTTCTAAGCAGGTGCTTTACGACCATAATAAGGAATTCGAGGGGACAGGATATTGGCGGGGCATGTGGACAACTGGGTATGAGATACTTAAAGACAGTGAATGGTGAATAGTGAATAGTAGATAGTAGATAACGTAAAAGCAGAATTCATAATATAGAAAATCGATATTCGATGTCCGACACTCGATATTATGGTTTTACTATTCACTATTCACTAACGACTATTCACTGAATTTAATGGAGAATTAAAGATGAAAGGCATGCTTCCGGTTTATAAGGATTCTTTTTTCTGCGGGTTCAGCAGAGAAGACGGATTAAGGCTTCAGATGATGTACGAAAATGGCATTGTATTCTGTGATGTGAACCTCGACAACCGCTTTGAGGGTTATACAGATGTTTTGCACGGTGGGATGATTTTCGGTATTCTGGATGTCATTATCTGGTATGTAATTTTTATGGAAACACAAAAAATCGGCATGACAAGAAAAACAGAGATGGAATTTTTCAAACCTGTTATGTGCGGTAGCACTTACATTGCCAAAGGTCAGTTTCTAAGAATTGAAGATAGGGACATCCATGCAACAGCATGGCTGGAAGATGATCAGGGTGAGATTTATGCCAGGGTAGATGCCCTCTTCAGAGAAGCCAGAGATTTACCGATAGAACATTTCATCAATAAATTCGACTTCAGCCATGCTGATCCGGAGATTAAGGAATATTTCCTTTCACTATTGGGATAATACAACTTTAATGTTCTCATTCGCCGATTCGCCGATTCGCCGGCTCTCCGATTCGAATTTTTTCCTCGATTGTCTGAATCAGCCTGTCAATCCCTTCTTTCTTAAGGCAGGATACGGAAACAGCATTATACCGCTCTTCAATGTTCCGGATGATCCCTTTATCCATTCTGTCAACTTTATTGAAAACTATTATCCTTTTCTTCTCTCCAAGATGAAGGGGGGCGATCAAGTCTTCAACGATATGGATTCGTTCTTCGAAGTCCGGTGAGCTGATATCCACAAGGTGCAACAGGAGGTCGGCATCTTCGAGCTCTTCCAGCGTGGCAATGAAGGCCTTGAGGAGAACGTTGGGTAAACCTCTTATAAAACCCACTGTATCGGTTATTATAATGTTTTTTCTCTCAGGATATTTGATGAGCCTCGTGGTCGGGTTTAAGGTGCTGAATGGTTTATCCTCAACTTCCACATTACTCTTTGTGAGGAGGTTTAACAATGTCGATTTGCCGGAGTTCGTATAGCCGATAATTGAAATAATCGGAATATTGGAGCCTCTCCTCTTTTCTCTCTTTTTGCCCCTCACCTTTCTGATTTCAATAAGTTTTTTTTCCAATAAGCCGATCTTTTCCCGGATCCTCCTTCTATCAACCTCAAGCTTCGTCTCTCCGGGACCTCTTCCCCCGATGCCGCCCATCAATCTTGAAAATGCCGTATTCCTTCCTACGAGCCTCGGGAGGATATATTTGAGCTGGGCCAGCTCTACCTGTATCTTTGCCTCATTTGTCTTGGCCCGCTGCGCGAATATATCGAGTATTAACTGATTTCTGTCTATGACCTTTAAATCGGTAATGGACGAGATATTCCCTATCTGGCCCGGCGTCAGCTCCTCATCGAAGACGAGAAGGTCTGCCCCCAACTGCTGACTTTTCATAATGATCTCTTCTATTTTCCCTTTGCCGATAAGATATTTCGGATGCAACTCCTTTGGTCTCTGTATAGCTACATCTACAACAGAGATGCCTGCGGAATAGCAGAGATCTTTAAGTTCCGATATGTGGTCATCAATATTCTTGTCTATCCTTGGAAGAACAACACAAACAAGTACACACCGCTCCTGATCTTTGTTTACAATATAATATCTTCCTCTGGCCTTTACGAATTCATTCTCCAGGGCTGTTATAAACTCTATAAAATCAATATGGAGTTCCTGTATGCTGGTTGGACCGATGAATTCCCATATCCTGCCCTTTTGATCATCCGGCATGAGATGGCCTATATGTATCGTTTCGCCCGTACCCCCTCTCCCCTCTGTCAGACAGGCTACAAGGTCAAACTGTAACATCGCAAGATCGGTAAGGTCTTCCTTGGAGAGCAATTCACCATTCAGATGGGTATGTATAAACCGTACACCTCTGAATCGAGCCCTTCCAACCCTTTCTGTGGAAAGTGGAGGTATCGCTATGCCTCCCTTTTCCCCGACAATGACAGATTCAATGCCCCCCCTCCTGTTAATGAGAAGTCCAACCTGTCTTGAAATTTCACGGGAAATCTGTATGATGTTTCTTGCCAGATCAATTGAAATAATTGATGATGGATCTACTCTTTTTTTGTAAAGATTTAAGAGTCTTCTTCTGATTAAGTGATCAAGTCCCTGGGTGTTACCGAGTATTTCTATTGAAGTCTCCCATTCTCAAGCAATGCATGTTCTATTGGTTCAAATCTGTTCAATTGGTTTTAACCAATAAGACCAATAAAACCAATCAAACAGATTTGAACCAGTATTAGACACTGGCAAGCAAATCCATGTCAATTTCCATACTGGCTGCAAACTGGACACTGTCGAGAAGTATCATGACGCGCTCTTTGCCTTCAAGCTCTTTCTCGAATATCCCGCTCAGGCCTTTAAAAGGACCATCCTTAATTAATATTTTTTCACCTTTCCGAAAACCCTTCTTCTGGATAGTTGCCACACCATCCACAAGCCTGTACCTTATGAAATCTATCACTTCATCCTGAATAGGGATAATCTTATTACCAAAGTGAACGATGGTTTTTACACCCCTTGTATATTTTACAAGCCGGAACTCATCTAAAGGATGAAACTTCACAAAAATATAATTAGGAAACATCTGTTCAACGACTTCAACGAACCGGCCATTTTTGTACTTTTTCAATTTCAATTTTGGTGCAAGCACTTCAATACCACCACCGGCAAGGTTTGAAGCAGCCCTGTCTTCGTTCCTCGGTTTTGTATTCACTGCAAACCAATATTTCATTCTCCTATAATAGTATTAACCGGGCAAATTATCAAGCTAAAGGCAGCGGGTACATTGGAAACATCTTGACATATTTATGAATATTTTAATAAAATCAGCTTATGGAGATAAAAATTCTTGGATGTTACGGCAACTCAGTAAAAAATTTCAGAACTACCTCCTACCTTATTAACGAATCATTGTTATTAGATGCCGGCACAGTAACGGAACCTCTTGATGATAAGCAGTTAAAAAAAATCAAGCATATACTGATAAGCCACACCCATCTCGACCACATAAAAGACCTGGTATTTCTTGTCGATGAGCTGGTAATGATGGGAGAATTCAACATTGACTTGATAAGCGTAAAACAAATTCTTGAAATTATTTCAGACAACCTTTTCAACAACCGGCTGTGGCCTGACTTTACTGTTATCCCTTCTGAAAAGAATGCTATCATCAAACTACGCGAGATTGAACTGGAACAGTATACAAACATAAACGGCATTACCGTAAAACCCATATTGATGACACATACCGTATACACAGTCGGATACGTTATTAAAGAGGGTACCAGAGGTTTTATGTTCACCTCCGATACGGGTCCCACAAAAAGATTCTGGGAGATTGCACGGGAAGAAGAGGGGATCGAATTTATCATAGCCGATGTGTCATTCCCGAATCGCTTGGAATCACTGGCAAAACTATCGGGGCACATGACACTGTCAATGCTCATTGACCACTTAGACAGATATGGACTTGGTAAAATGCCCATTTATATAAACCATATAAAGCCTATCTTTTTAGATGAAATATTCAGTGAGCTATCGTTATCAAAGAGGGGGAACATAAAGCCCCTGGAACAGGGGAGCCAAATAACGTTATAATTCAGACAACATTCTAAGTAAGGGGGAAACAATGGGTAAAAAATGTATAATCGCTGTTTTCTGTATGTTCCTTTTATGCCTTACATCAATTGCCGCATACGGACAAACCCCTTTAGAAAAGGGTATGAAGGAGTTCAGGGATGAAAACTATGAAGAAGCACTTGAAAATCTCATCGAGGCGCGCAAGCTTGAACCAACCTCGACTGTAGCCGCTTTTTACCTCGGGCTCACCTATAAAGTCATGGAGAATTACAAAGAGGCCGTACCCCATCTGCGGGATGCCGTCACCTTTAGTCCTCCTGTCAAAGAAGCCATTGTAGAACTTATTGACTCATTGTATCAGACAAACAGTCTTGACGAAGCCTACAAGTGGATAGAGGTAGGTGAAAAAGAGGGTATCGCCCCTGCACGGATTCAGTTTCTGAAAGGGCTTTACCTTCTCAAAGAGAACAAAAACGCTGAGGCCATTACCGCCTTCGAAAAGGCAAAAGAACTGGATAAGACCGTTGCCCAGGCAGCGGATTTCCAGATTGCCAATGCCTATATGAAGATAGGGAAGTTGAAGGACTCTCAGAAGCGTTTTAAATTATTGATTACCCTTGACCCCACATCCGACCTTGCCACCTATGCGAGGGACTACGAAAGGGCGGTAACGGATAAGATAGATGCAGAGCGGCCCTTCAGGTTCAATGTCAGCCTCGGCTACAAATACGACTCAAATGTAAATGCAAGCCCTACAACAGGTACTATTTTTGATAACCCGAATAACGCATACCTTGTTTCCGGTAAGGAAGATACCGCACTAACTGCAACCTTTCGTGCCCTCTACATCGCACCTTTTTCTTTCAGAACCCCGTACAACCTCTCCGTTCAGTACTCCATCCTTGCAGACCGATATATGAGAAGGGATGATTACAACTTGGCGCAACAATCCGTCACCGTAACCCCGGGATACAGCTTCAGCAAGATTGCTTTTACCGTACCGCTTATTTTCGGCTACATCAACCTCCAGAGGCAAATAGGGGACGACTTCCTGAATAAGCTTGATTGGTGGTCAGAGACCCGCTATCTCCTGTCGTCGGGAATTGCCCCTACGGCAAGGTATATGATCAATGACAAGAACATTCTGGAACTTACCTACGGGTATATGCGAAACAAATATTATAACACCACTGAGTCCACCGCACCGGTGGACCCCAAC